>JAKSCH010000119.1 GCA_022360695.1 Gemmatimonadota bacterium | reverse complement strand
TCCTCTTCCTGGCCAATCACGGCGTCCTCGTCGTCGGGGACACGATCGAGAAGACGATGCTCTTTCTGTATCAGCTCGAACGCGCCTGCATGAACGAAGCGCTCGTATACGCGACCGGCCGATCGCTGCGGCGCATCCCCGAGGAGGCGGCGCGGTACAACGCCGAGCTTTCGCACGAGTCCGCCGGTGAGGCGGGTTACCTGGAGGGCATGAAAGCGGCGCTCGATGCGCAGGGGCAGGACTACGCGAGCTGAATCCGGTCTCCGCGACGCGCGACTGGGCCGCCGTAGCGAGTCCGTCTCGAACATCAACGGCCGAACCGGCCACGAACGACCTCGATCGTAGGGAATCCGTGTCCTCGAATCGTGTGTTGATCACGCGTCAGATCCCCGAAGCCGGGCTGGCTCCGCTCCGCGCGTTCGGAGCGGATCTCACGGTGTTGCAGACCCGTGAGGACGCGGGCGTGACCCACGAGGAGCTCGTGGCGGGCGTTCGGGGATGCGATGTCCTGCTGCCGTTGTTGACGGAACCCGTGGACCGGACGGCGTTGACCGCGAACGATCGGTTGATGGGTGTCGCTCAGATGGCCGTGGGGTTCAACAACATCGACGTCGAGGCGGCGACCGAGCTCGGCATCCCGGTCAGCAACACGCCCGGCGTCCTCACCGATACGACCGCGGATTGCACGTGGGCGCTTCTGTTGGCGACCGCGCGACGCGTCGTCGAGGCCCACCGGTACATGGCGGCCGGTAAGTACAATCTATGGGGCCCGAATCTCTTCCTGGGCGAGGATGTCGGTCCGGGCGGAAGCGGGGAACCCAAGGTGCTCGGTATCATCGGATACGGTCGTATCGGCGAAGCCGTCGCGAAGCGCGCGCTCGGGTTCGACATGATCGTGTTGGCGTACGACCCCTACGGTCGCGATCGCGTCCTGCGATCCGACTACGCGACGTGGGCGGAGCTCGACGAGCTGCTGGAGCGCAGCGACTTCGTGACGCTCCACAACGCGTTGACCGACGAGACGCGCCACATGATCGGCGAGCCCGAGCTCGAACGGATGAAGCCGACGGCGCACCTCATCAACGCGGCGCGCGGTCCGGTGATCGATGAGAAGGCTCTCGTCCGGGCCTTGCGAGAGGGTTGGATCGCGGGCGCCGGTCTCGACGTGTACGAGGACGAGCCCGTGATGGCGGAAGGCCTGGCCGATTGCCCCAACGCGGTCCTTCTCCCGCACATCGCGAGCGCGTCGAGGGACACGCGCGGCCTCATGGCTTCGATGGCCGCGACGAACGCGATCGCGCACCTCCGGAAAGAGCGAGCGCCGAACGCCGTCAACCCCGAGGTCTACGATACCGACGCGTATCGTGCCCGCGTGGAGACGTCGTGAGCTGGCCGACACGGCTTCGCGAAGATGCGCGCGCGATCTTCGACGTGGCCGTGGCGGAAGTCGATCCGGGGCCGCTCGTGCAGGCGGCGCTCGAGCGAGCGGAGCACGACCTGTCCGAGTGCACCCGTGTCGAGCTCATCTCCGTCGGAAAGGCATGCGCCGGGATGGCGCAGGGGGCCGACGAAGCGTTGCTCGACAGCGCGACGGCGGGTCTGGCGTTCGGGCCGAGGGGGACCGCCCTCGCGTCTCCGTATTGGTACACGGTCTACGAAGGGGGCCACCCCGTACCCGACGAGGCGGGGCTGGAGGGTGCGTCCGCCGTGTACCACGTGGCGCGCTCTCTCGATGCCAACGACTGCCTCGTCCTCCTGATCTCGGGTGGCACGTCCGCGCTGCTCACGCTCCCGCCCGATGGGATCGAGCTCGAGGACGTTCGGGTCGTGACCGAGCGGCTGCTCGAGGCGGGGGCGTCGATCGAAGAGCTCAACACCGTGCGCAAGCACATCGATCGGCTCAAGGGCGGCCGGCTGGCGCGGGTGGCGGCGCCCGCCCGCGTGATCGCGCTCGTCCTTTCGGATGTCGTCGGGGATCCGCTGGACGTGATCGGGTCCGGCCCGGTATCGCCGGACCCGACGACGTTCGCCGACGCGATCGCCGTGCTCGAGCGCCATGGCGGCATCGGTACGTACCCGGAGCGCGTGAGAGCGCATCTCGAAGCGGGGCGTGCGGGGCGGGCGCCCGAGTCGCCCGAGCCGGGGGACCCGATCTTCGAGCGCGTCGTCACGACGCTCATCGGTGGGAACGGGCTGGCCGCGGAAGCCGCGCGGGTCGCGGCGGAGGCGCGTGGCTATCGGACGGAGCTGCTCACGACCACGAAGGTCGGCGAATCGCGGGAGGTCGGAGAGGAGCTCGCGGAGCTCGGGAGGCGCATGCAGTCCGGGGCGCTCGAGTCGGCGACCCCGGCCTGCGCGATCATGGCGGGGGAGACGACCGTGACGGTCACGGGCTCGGGGAAGGGCGGTCGGAATCAGGAGGTCGCCCTCGGGGCGGCCCCCGGACTCGCGGGTACCGAGGGCGTGCTCGTGGCCTCGATCGGCACCGATGGGATCGATGGCCCGACCGACGCCGCCGGTGCGCTGGCCGACGGGCAGACGGTCGCGCGCGCCTCGACCCACGATCTCGATCCCGCGATCAGCCTGGCGGACAACGACGCGTACCGCTTCTTCTCGGCGCTCGATGACCTGATCGTGACCGGCCCGACGGGGACGAACGTCATGGATCTCATGCTCGTGCTCGTCACCACCGAGGAAGCCCTGCGCGCCATGGAAGAAGCCGAGGCAGCGGCCGATGTCGAAGACGGAACGGCCTCCGAGCCCTAGCCGCCCACCGTCACGCCCGGTCCGGGTGTCTCCAGGTGGCCGCTGTCGTCGACGGCGCGACTGAGGAGGACGAACGGACCGGGACCGACGGGCGTCCACTCGTAGCCCCAGGTCTGGCGACCCGACGCCGGGTGCCACGTCGAGCCGCCGTCGGTCGACACCTCGACGGCCGCCACGACCCCTCCGCCTTCGTCGGTCGCGCTTCCGACGATCGTGATCGTTCCCTCCAACGCCTCACCCGGGCGCGGCCCCTCGACGGTCGACGAGGGTGGCTCATCGTCGGTCGACGGCGAGGCCGCGATCAAGTCGGGCTGCATCGTCGACGGTTGGACGCCCATGTCGGCGAACAGGTTGAGCGTCGCCTGCTGGATCGTGCGGTCCGGCCCGTTCGGATCGACGCCCACGCGGGTCGTGGCGCCGTTCTCACGCTCCGGCGGCACGCCCGTCGAGGTGTCGTGGTGCTCATCGAGGCCCCACGACCACTGAAGCGTTCCCGCCCCGAATACGAGCGCGCCGCTCGACGTCCGATACAGCGTCGCGTTGTGATCCGTCGTCCCGGTCTCGCACCCTCTGCCGGGGTGCACGCAGTAGAGGACGTTGTCGACCGTGGTCGCCGAAACCCGAAACAGCCCGGGCGGTCGGTGCCCGTTGTCGATGTCGGTATCCCGCTCGTGTCCGAGGATGCCCTTGATCGAGACGTAGCGCTCGCCGGGTCGCAACCTCTCCACCTCGGTGTTCCTCCAGAAGCGCAGACGCGAGAATTCCTCGGTCACGATCACGGGGTCGTT
>JAKSCH010000546.1 GCA_022360695.1 Gemmatimonadota bacterium | reverse complement strand
CGCAGTCCTCGCTGACGCGACCCCCGCACGCGCCGACCGACGACGAGCGGCCGCCTACGAGGTGCGGTTGATACGTACCGCGCCCAGAGGACGAGGCGGTCGCCTTCGCGGATCGCTCTCTGGGGCGGAGGGCTGACGGGCCGGGCGGCTGAGAGGGCCAGAGGGGCGACGGGTCGAGAGAGGCAGAGGGCTGAGAGACCAGGGAGCTCGCAGCTCGGCTAGTTGGATAGAACGAAGGGAATATGGCGCAGAAGATTCGGATTCGACTCAAGGCGTTTGATCCGGCGGTCATCGATCAGACCGCTCAGGACATCGTGCGCACGGCGCAGAAGACGGGGGCGTCGGTCAGTGGGCCGATTCCGCTGCCGACGCGGCGACAACTGTTCACCGTGCTGCGTAGTCCGCACGTGGACAAGAAGTCGCGCGAGCAGTTCGAGCTCAAGACGCACAAGCGCCTCATCGACATCCACGATTCACGACCACAGACGATCGACGCCTTGACCAAGCTCGACTTGGCCGCCGGTGTCGATGTCGAGATCAAGGTAGAGTAGCGCGATGCCCGGGTTGATCGGCCGCAAGATCGGCATGACTCAGATCTTCGACGAAGACGGTATCGCCGTCGGCGTCACGGTCCTGGAAGTCGGACCATGCCCGGTGGTGCAGGTGAAGACCGCCGACCGCGACGGTTACGACGCCGTCCAGCTCGGGTTCGGGCGGACCCGCGACGCGAGCGTGCGGAAGCCGGCTGCGGGGCACGCGGCTCGGGCCGGGCTCGATTACGTGCCGGAGGTCCTCGCGGAGTTCGATGCCGAGGGATTCGCCGCCGATGGGAAAGAGCTCGAGGCGGGGCAGGAGCTCACCGTGGACATGTTCGAGGTCGGATCGAAGGTGAAGATCTCGGGCGCCACGAAGGGGCGCGGGTTCCAGGGCGTCGTGAAGCGCCACGGGTTCGCCGGTGGTCGGGCCTCGCACGGCGGCAGCTCGATCCTCCGTAGCCCCGGTTCGATCGGGGCGGGGACGAACCCGTCGCGCGTCATCAAGGGCGTGAAGATGAGCGGTCAGATGGGCAACAAGCGTCGGACCGCGATGAGCCGAAAGATCATCCGGATCGATGCGGACAAGAACCTGCTCATGATTCGTGGCTCGGTGCCCGGCGCCCGGAACAACATCGTGATCGTGAAGGCGGGCCGATGAACGTCGCGACGTACAGCGCGAGCGGGAAGTCGGGCTCGCAGACGGCGCTCCCCGCGGACCTGTTCGACGGCACGGTCAACGAGGACGCGCTACACCAGGTGGTCACGGCGGTGCTGGCGCACCGACGCCAGGGCACGGCCTCGACGAAGAATCGAGCGATCATCACGGGTGGCTCGAGAAAGCCGTGGCGGCAGAAGGGGACGGGTCGCGCGCGCGCCGGCACCGTGCGCTCGCCGCTGTGGCGCGGGGGCTCCGTCGTGTTCGGACCGCAGCCGCGTTCCTACGCGCCCAAGGTCCCCAAGAAGCTCCGTCGACTCGCGCTTCAGTCCGCGCTCAACGCGCGGGCGCTCGACGGCGACCTGGCGTTGCTCGAGCCCGTCGAGCTGGACGCCCCGAAGACCCGTCGCGTCGCCGAGCTGATCGACGCGCTGGAGGCCGGCGACGGCAACGTCCTCATCCTGACGGCCGGCAACAAGCCGAACGTGCACCTGTCGGCGCGGAACCTCCCGTCGGTTCGCGTGCTGCCGTGGGGCGAGGGATCGGCGTACGACGTTCTTTGGGCGGACCTGGTGCTGGTCGAGACCTCCGCGCTCGAGGCCTCGAGCGCTCCGGTCTCGACGAGCGCCGACGCTCCGCCCGAGGCGCCCGCGGACGACACGACCGCAGATGACGCGGAGGAGACGACCGACGAAGCCGGGGGTGAAGAATGAGCCGCTCGCCGAGGGAGATCATCCTGCGTCCGCTGTTCACCGAGAAGAGCTCGACGCGGCTCCAGTACGAGGGCACCGATGCCGGCGGACGTCGCCTCGAAGCGCTGCGCGAGCGCGGCGTCGAGTCGCGACCCAAGTACACGTTCGAGGTCGCGCCCGATGCGAACAAGATCGAGATCCGAAAGGCGTTCGAGTCGATGTTCGAAGGGCAGCGCGTCACGTCCGTGCGCACGATGAACGTCCCGGGCAAGAAGAAACGAATGGGACGCACGGTCGGTCGACGGCCTCACTGGAAAAAGGCCATCATCGAAGTCGCGGACGGCATGGTCGATCCGCTTGAAGGAGCTTGATCGATGCCGATTCGAAAGTTCAAGCCGATCACGGCGGCTTCGCGGTTTCGAAGCGTGTCCGCCTTCGATGAGATCACACGGAACAAGCCCGAGAAGTCGCTCACGGAGGGGTTGAGCAAGAAGTCCGGTCGCAACCACCACGGCCGGATCACGAGCCGCAGACGCGGCGGCGGTCACAAGCGGCTCTACCGAAAGATCGACTTCAAGCGGACGAAGGATGGCGTCGCCGGTCGCGTAGCCGAGATCGAGTACGATCCGAACCGGTCGGCGCGCATCGCGCTGATCCACTACGCGGATGGAGAGAAGCGGTATATCCTCCACCCGCGCGGCTTGAAGGTCGGGCACGCGATCCATTCGGGCTCCGGGATCGATCCGACGCTCGGGAACTGCATGCCCCTCAAGGAAGTGCCCCTGGGTACGGTCGTGCACGCCGTCGAGCTCGTCCCGGGAAAGGGCGCCCAGATGGCGCGTTCCGCCGGAGCGTCGGTGCAAGTCGTCGCGAAGGAGGGTGGCACCGTCACCCTTCGACTTCCCAGCACCGAGATGCGGATGGTACCGGAGGCGTGCCGCGCGACGATCGGCCAGGTCGGTAACGTCGACCACGAGCTGATTCGCTCGGGCAAGGCCGGCCGAACGCGGTGGAGGGGACGACGCCCTAAGGTGCGAGGGGTCGCGATGAACCCGATCGATCACCCGCTGGGTGGCGGCGAGGGGCGGAGCTCCGGCGGGCGCCCCCCCGTGTCGCCATGGGGCAAGCCCGAGGGTCGAAAGACGCGAAAGCGACGGAAGCAGAGCAACAAGATGATCGTGCGTGGCCGCAAGCGCGGTAAGGCGACGAAGTAGGAGAGGCGGATGCCCAGAAGCGTAAAGAAGGGGCCGTTCATCGACGATCGGCTGCTCTTGAAAGTGCAGACCATGAACGAGTCCGGCGACAAGAGCGTGATCAAGACGTGGGCGCGCGCGTCGACGATCAGCCCGGAGTTCGTCGGCCATACGCTGGCCGTTCACAACGGGAACAAGTTCATCCCCGTGTACGTCAGCGAAAACATGGTCGGCCACAAGCTGGGCGAGTTCGCCCCGACGCGTCTGTTCCGGGGTCACGCCGGAGCCGTCAAAGACCGACGGGGCGGGATCTGATGGAGGCCGTGGCCAAGGCGAAGAACGTCCGCATGTCCGCCCGCAAGATGCGTCTCGTGATCGATCAGATTCGCGGACGCGACGTGAACGAAGCGTACGCGATCCTTCAGTTCTCGAAGAAGAAGGCGTCGGAGGCCATCGACAAGGTCCTGCGCTCTGCGGTCGCCAATGCGACCTACAAGGCGGACGAAGCCGGCGAGTCGCTCGATGTCGATGAGCTGTACGTACGAGAGGCATACGTCGATGAGGGGCGCACGTTGCGTCGCTGGCGCGCGCGCGCCTACGGACGAGCCACGCCGGTGCTCAAACGGAGCAGCCACGTGACCGTCGTCGTGGACACGAGAGAATAATGGGTCAGAAAACACACCCGTACGGATTCCGTCTCGGCACGGTGAAGCCGTGGCGTTCGCGCTGGTACGCGCAGGGACGCGATTTCCCGAAGCTGCTCGCCGAAGATGAGAAGCTCCGGCAGTACCTCGGGGCACGGTTGGGTCACGCTGCCATCTCCCAGGTCGAGATCGAGCGGAAGCCCTCGAAGATCGTGGTCACGATCCACACGGGGCGACCGGGCGTCGTGATCGGCAAGCGCGGAGCCGAGGTGGACAAGCTCCGCGACGAGCTCGCGCTCCTCACGGACTCCGAAGTGTCGGTGAACGTCGAGGAGATCAAGCGGCCCGAGACCGACGCGCAGCTCGTAGCGGACAACGTCGCCCACCAGCTCACGCAGCGCATCAGCTTCCGTCGCGCCATGAAGCGCGCGGTGCAGGCGGCCATGCGCGCGGGCGCGGGTGGCATTCGCATTCAGTGCGGGGGACGTCTCGGCGGCGCCGAGATCGCGCGCACCGAGGGCTACAACGAAGGTCGTGTTCCGCTCCACACGCTTCGAGCGGACATCGACTACGCGGAGACGCAGGCCAAGACGACGTTCGGGACGATCGGCGTGAAAGTTTGGATCTTCCACGGCGAGGTCGTCGAGGATCGGCGGGGTCAGACCTACACCGCGGGTGGCCGTCGGGGCGGCGGGCGCGGTGGTGGCGGACGCGGCGGACCCCCCGGGCGCGCTGGGGGTGGACGCGGCGGTGGTGGCGGCGG
>JAKSCH010000274.1 GCA_022360695.1 Gemmatimonadota bacterium | reverse complement strand
GCGTCTGCCAATTCCGCCACCCGAGCCGACCCGGGACCGAACGCGCGGGCTCGGTCTCGGGGGCCGACCAATGTAGTCTCGACGCACCCTCCAGCAAGGTGAACCGTCTCGATCTCGACCGGTCGGCCGTCGGCTCTTTTGGTCCTTCGACGACGCCCGACAGGATGGCGGGGCCACTCGCCTACGGCGACTGACTCCGCGAACCCGCGTGCGCTTGGCCTGGCTTAGCCTGGCTTCGCCCGGCTTGGCTGGGCCAATGCGCCCGACAGGATTCGAACCTGTGACCTCTTGCTCCGGAGGCAAGCGCTCTATCCAGGCTGAGCTACGGGCGCGGGCAATGGGGACGACAAAGCGCGTCGCCCGCGAGGACGACGCGCTGAAGAAAGCTAACGTTTGCCTCGACCACCGACCAGTGATCGGGCTCGCACCTCACGCGTTTCACGGGACGTTTCAGCTGAAACGTTTCGGCGTTTCGTGAAACACGACCCGCCTCGTTCCAGCTCGATCGCCCCTCGGCCGGATCGCCCGGAATGGCGAGGGTTTTCGGCCCCTGGCACGCGTTTCAGCCACTCGGCTCCCTCGTTGCGTTCGGTCCCCGTCCGTGGGGCGCTCGCGAGCGGCCCCGAAACGGAAACGGGCTCGAATCGCTCGAGCGCAGCAGGGAGATTTCCATGAAGAGATATGTGAGCACGGTGGCGCTGCTGATCGCGCCGATCCTGGCGTGCGGGGACGATGATCCGACCGCGCCGAGCGGACCGGTCACGTTCGATGTTCGGATCGAGAACGTCTCGGCCGTCTTCGACTTCATCAGCAGCGGCGTCTTCGACACGCCGGTGGGCGCGGGCGCCCCGGGTCCGGCGGGTCCGGGACAGACGTACTCGGTCGAGTTCGATGCCCCGCTCGGGAGCAACCTCTCGTTCGCGACGATGTTCGTGCAGTCGAACGACCTCTTCTACGCCCCGGACGGCGCCGGGATCGCGCTCTGGAACGGGACGACGCCGACGTCGGGCGACGTGACGAGCCAGGTCGATCTGTGGGACGCCGGGACGGAGGTGGATGAAGAGCCGGGCGTCGGGGCCAACCAGGCGCCGCGTCAGGGCGGCGCGAACACGGGCGACGCCGACGCGAACGCGAGCGTTCGTCTCGCGACCGACGACTTCGGCAACCTCCCCGCGGTGACCGACGTGATCCGGGTCACGATCACGCCGCTCGGTGGCACGCGATTCCGGCTCGACATCGAGAACGTCTCCACGGCCGGCACGCTCGCCGTGTCGACGGGCGGTACGGTCGCGGTCCCGCTCGCGCCTGGCGTGTTCGTGGTCCACGACGGCGCGGACCCGCTGTTCACGGTCGGGGCCCCCGCCTCGGCCGACGGTCTCGAAGCGGTCGCCGAAGATGGCGACGTCGGAGCGCTCGGCGACGCGATCGCCGCGAACACCGGTGTCACGAGCCCCTTGGCGCCCGGCGTCTTCGCGATCCACGCGGTCGACGTGATGCCGCTCTTCATCGATGGTCAGCCCGACCTGGGGGGCGGTCTCGAGAACCTCGCCGAGGACGGGGACCCGTCGTTCCTCGCGGCGACGCTGGCGGCGAACGACGACGTGGCGTCGAGCGGCGCCTTCGACACGCCCGAGGGTGCGGCCGGACCGGGTCCGGCGTTCCCGGGTGACGCGTACACGTTCTCGTTCGAGGCATCGCCGGGCGACTACCTCTCGTTCGCGACGATGTTCGTACAGTCGAACGACCTGTTCTTCGGTCCCGACTCGAACGGGCTCTCGCTCTTTCCGGGCGGCAACGCCGTCTCCGGTGACGTGACCGCCGACATCGATCTGTGGGATGGCGGCACGGAGGTGAACGAGGCGCCGGGCATCGGTTCGAACCAGGCGCCTCGGCAGGCGGGCGCCGACACGGGCGCCGACGAGGGCGGCGACGTCCGTCTCGAGGACGACGCGTTCGACTATCCGGCCACGGCCGCGACGATCCGCGTCACGATCACGCCGAGGAACTAGACGGGCGGAACTAGACGGGCGGCGAGCGCGTTCGAAGGAGCGACGTTCGGCGGCGTTTCGCCGATGTTCAAGACCGGGACCGGGGGGTCGGTTTCCTCAGGGCTGCCCCCCGGTCGCCCCCTTCGCGCGGCGCGTGACGCCGCTCCCCTGACTGGCACAGAGCAACGGGACTCGCAGGCGCCATGAACGTCACCCTGAAGCGCGCACTCGTGCTGCTCCTCGGCGGAGGCGTGCTCGTCGCGCTGGTGCCGGCGGGGATCATGCTCGAGCGGCGGCTCGGCGGTGACCTGGAGCGTCGCGCCCGCGAGGATCTCGTCACCGCGAAGATGATCCTGATGGATCGGAACGCGGCGCGCGCCGAGGTCATGAAGATGCACGCCATGCAGTTCGCGTCTTCCCCGCGTCTCGAGCGCGCGATCATGAGCGGCGCGTGGGACCGCGCGTTGGCGTTGCTCGATGAGATCTCGTCCGATGACGACGAGCAGCCGGTCCTCGTCGGACCCGGAGGCGGGATCGAGATCGGACCCGAGCTGTCGGACGTCGAGCTCCAGCGCTGGGGCGCGCTCGTCGACGTCACGCGTCGGGGCGAGGCCTGGGTCGGGATGGCCCGGGGCGTCTCCACGCCGCACGCGATCGCGATCGCGCCGGTCATGGTGGATTCCTCTTGGGTCGGCGCGGTGGGCGTGGCGCGGGCGTTCGATGACGACGCCGCCGCGGCGCTCGCGGGTCTGACGCAGACCGAGGTCGTCATCTTCGATCGGGCGGGACGGGCGACCGCACAGACGATCGACGGCGACGGGATCGCGCTGCTCGCGTCGTTCCGCCGCGCGGCGGAGACCGAGGATGGCGCCCGCGAGCTCACGCTGCCCGATGGTCGGACGTTCTGGGGCGCGGAAGTGCCGCTCGAAGAGGTCGGCACCGTGCTGTTCGCGCGCGCCGAGTCCGCCGAGCTGGCGATCCTCTCGTCGTTGCGGAGCAACGCGATCTGGGCGGGTGCCGTCGCGCTCGTCGCGGCGCTGCTCCTGGGCGGGTTCGTCGCGGGCAGGATCGCCCAGCCCGTCTCGCTGCTCGCCTCGGCCTCGGATCGTGTGGCGGAAGGCGACTTCGGAACGCCGCTCCCCACGACGCGGATCAGCGACGTCCAACGGATGAGCACGGCGTTCGGCGCCATGCGCGACGCGCTCGCCAGCCGACTCGCCGAGCTGCGCGAGGCGAATGCCGAGCTCGAGGACCGCCAGGAACGGCTTTCGACGCTCCAGTCGGAGCTCGTCCAGCGCGATCGGCTCACCGCGAACAACCGGCTCGTGACCGAGCTCGCGCACGAGATCCGGAACCCCGTCGCCAACGTCCGGAACTGCCTCGAAGTCCTCCAACGACGCGTGCCGCAGGACTCGGAAGCCCGGGAGTTCGCCGATCTGGCGATCGACGAGCTGCTCCGGATGCACGAGCTCGCCGAGAAGATGCTCGACGTGAACCGGCCGGAAGGCACC
Source organism: Gemmatimonadota bacterium (assembly GCA_022360695.1). Taxonomy (GTDB): domain Bacteria; phylum Gemmatimonadota; class Gemmatimonadetes; order Palauibacterales; family Palauibacteraceae; genus Palauibacter. The sequence continues at coordinate 8,029 of JAKSCH010000274.1, read as the reverse complement.
TCGGACGCGGCGTGCGACCCGGTCCGCGTCGCCAACCGGACGGCGGCGCTCTACGGCGCGCGGGAGAACGAGCGCTGGCCGATCCTCGTCGAGACGAGCGACGCCGGGAAGGCGCGGATCGCCCCCGACGCGCTCAAGCAGGTGCTCGTCAACCTGATCGAGAACTCGCGCGAGGCCATGCCGGAGGGCGGCGAGATCCGCCTGCACGTCCGACCGGGCGACGAGACCGTCTTCGTGGAGGTCGCGGACGACGGACCGGGGATCCCGGCCGAGATCGAGGGCAACCTCTTCGACCCCTTCTTCACGACCAAGGGCGAGGTCCAGGGCGTGGGGCTCGGGCTCTACATCGCCCGTTCGACCGTCCGGCGGTTCGGCGGGCGACTCGGCCTCGCGGAGTCGCACGGGGCCGGGGCGCGGTTCGTGATCGAGCTGCTCAAGGTGGCCGAGGCCGCATGAGACTGCGCCGACGCGAGCCAACCAGCGACGCGGCTGCGGTCGTGGTCCGGTTCGACGGAAGGCGCTGATGTCCCGCCGCCTCCTGCTCGTCGACGACGACAAGGCGTTTCGCGTGTCGACCGGGGCCCTGCTGCGCGATGCGGGCTACGAGGTCGACACGGCCTCCGATGCCGCGGAGGCCGGCCAGGCCGTCGAAGGGAGCACGTACGACCTGTTCATGCTCGACCTTCGGATGCCGGGTGTGAGCGGGATGGGGCTCCTGGAGGTCCTGCGCCGACGCGGCGAGCGCGTCCCGATCCTGATGATCACCGGGTTCGGCACCGTCGACTCGGCGGTCGAGGCGATGAAGCTCGGAGCGGACGACTTCCTCACCAAGCCGATCGAGCCCGACATGCTGCTCGCCAAGGTGGGCGGTCTCATCGACCGGCGTCCGAACGGCGTCGCCTACGTCGCCGCGGACTCGGGGATCGTCGGTCGGTCGCCCGCCATGCGCGACGTGTTCGCCGAGGTGGGCCGCGTCGGGCCGAGCGACACGACCGCGTTGATCCGCGGCGAGACGGGGACCGGCAAGGAGCTCGTGGCGCGCGCCATCCACGCGGCTTCGAGCCGGAGCGCGGGTCCGTTCGTGCCGGTCAACTGCGCGTCGCTCGCGGAGGGCGTCCTCGAGTCGGAGCTGTTCGGACACCTCAAGGGCGCCTTCACCGGAGCCGATCGCGACCGACCCGGACTCGTCCAGGCCGCCGACGGGGGCACGTTGTTTCTGGACGAAGTCGGTGACATGAGCCTTCGTCTCCAGCAACGGATGCTGCGGGTGCTGCAAGAGCGGGAGGTCCTGCCGGTCGGAGGCGTCGACCCGGTGCGCGTCGATGCGCGCGTGGTGGCCGCCACGCACCGCGATCTCGCGGCCGAGGCCGACGCGGGTCGGTTCCGGGAAGACCTCCTCTACCGGTTGCGCGTGTTCGAGATCAGGCTGCCACCGCTTCGGGAACGCCGCGAAGACATCCCGCTCCTGGTGGAGGCCGGGCTCGAGCGGCTCGAGCAGCGGTCCGGCGACCGCGTCCCTCGAAGGTGCTCGCCCTTGGCGCTCCGTCTGCTCCGGCACTACGACTGGCCCGGCAACGTCCGCGAGCTGTTGGCGGCCGTCGAGAGCGCGGCGCTGCGGGCCGACGGGTCCTCGATCCAGGCGCAGGATCTCCCGGAGGAAGTGAGAGGCGTGGGAGCCTCCGCCCCGGTCGCGAGCGATGGCGGCTCGAGCGGGCGACCGACCGGCGCCCCCGCCGATCCGACGGCGCGGCGGCGGGCCCGGATCGTCGAGGCGCTGGAGGAGGCGGGGGGGTCCCGGGCCACCGCCGCCGAGGTGCTCGGGATCAGCCGTACCACGTTGTGGCGGAGGATGAAGGAGCTCGGCTTGCTCGGGTAGGTGCCGCCGGCCTCGGTACGGAGCTCGACCTGCTCGAGTAGACCGCCAGCCTCCGTAACGATCGGGCGTTCCGAAAAGACGGGTACGGGTCGCGTCGGACGCGTTGCATCCGCGATCCGGCGCCTCCTAGCTTTGCCGGCCGCGCCCCGTGGAGGATGGATAAATGACGATTCGACGTACCCTTGCCCGCTTCGCCCTCGGGACCGTCACCCTCGTGACCGCCGCGCTCGGTCTCGCCGCGCCGCTCTCCGCCCAGTCCGCCGGCGAGACGGTGGACATCGTGATCGGAGCTCGGTACGGAGCCGGCGGACTCCAGCGTCTGTTTCTCGGAGACCATTATCGAGATGCCTGGACATCGACCGTCACGTTACCGGTCCTCGATCTCCGGAGCTTCGCCGGCGGGCTGACGCCCGAGCGGATGGGGGGCGGACAGCAGACGATCTCGCTCGTGCTCCGCGGGGAGGACGGCCGTCGCTACTCGTTCCGGCTCATCGACAAGGACCCGACCCCCGCGCTCCCACCCGAGCTTCGCGAGACCGCGGCGGATGCGCTGCTCCAGGACCAGATCAGCGCCTCGCACCCGCTCGGGATCCTGATCGTGCAGCCGCTCGAGGAAGCGGCGGGCGTGCTCCACGCGGAGTCGCGGCCGTTCATCATGCCCGACGACCCCGCGTTGGGGGAGTTCCGCGAGACGTTCGCGGGTCAGGCCGGCGTCATCGCCGAGCGGCCGGGCGACGAAGCCGATGAGGACGCGATCTTCGGCGGGTTCGACAACATCGACGGGAGCAATCGAATCTTCCGGCGCGTCGCCGAGAGCCACGAGGACCGCGTCGATGCGCGGGCGTTCCTGAACGCGCGTCTGCTCGACCTCGTCATGGGCGACTGGGATCGACACCGGGGCCAGTGGACGTGGGCGCGGCGGTCCGGCTCCCGGGATTGGTTGCCGATCCCCGAGGACCGAGACCAGGCCTTCTCGCGGCTCGACGGGCTCCTCCCCTCCTCGGCGCATGCCTACGTGCGGCAGCTCGTCGGCTTCCACGAGGAGTATCCGGGCATCTACGGGCTCCACCACCAGGCGCGCGAGCTCGACCGTCGGTTCCTGGCGGAGCTCGGACGCGACGACTGGGACGCGGGGGCGCGGGAGCTCCAATCGAAGCTCACCGACGCCGTCATCGACGACGCGGTCCGGCGGCTCCCCGATGTGATGTACGAGCTCGACGGCGCGTTCCTCGCGCGGTCGCTCGAGGCGCGACGCGACGCGCTGCCCGCGGCGGCCGGCGCGCTGTACGAGTTCCTGGCGATCGACGTCGAGGTGCATCTGACGGATCTCGCGGACGAGGTGCGGGTGACCTCGATGGCCGATGGCCGGGTCGAGGTCAGCGCCCGACCCGCGGACGGCGGCGACGTCTTCTTCCGACGGACGTTCGATCCGGCGGAGACCGAGGAGATCCGCATCTTCATGGGCGACGCGGACGACGTCGCCGTGCTGGATGGCACGGGTCGTCTTGGCTCCGTGGTCCGCATCGTCGGGGGCGGCGGCGATGACGAGGTCCGCTACGACCAGGATGTCGGCGCCGCGATCTACTACGACGCGGCCGGCCGGAATCGGGTGACGGGGTCGGCCCCCGGCACGAGCATCCGTACGGCGGCGTACGAGCCGCCGCCCACGCCCGAGGACGACCACAACACACCGCCCCACTCGGGGAGCTGGACCGTCCCGCTCGGCAGCCTGCTGTTCACGTCGGAGTACGGTCTGGTCGCTCGCTTCGGCGCCACGCGGTTCGGGTACGGGTTCCGCAGGGATCCGTATGCTTCGCGCGCCCGCTACGGCGGTGGGATCTCGACCCAGGGTCGGTTCGAGGGACGGCTCGCCTTCGACTTCTATCGCGAGAGCTCGGGTCAGCACTTCTCGCTCGAGCTCTTCGGGACGCAGTTCGGTCTCGTCAACTTCTACGGGTTCGGAAACGAGACGCCGGAGTTCGCCCTCCCCGACTCGTCGCACGTGCTGATGAGCACGATCTCGGTCGAGCCGCGCTACGGGTTCGCGGTGGGGGAGAACGGGGACCTGGGGGTCGGGCTGTTCGGTCGGTACTCGAACGCCGACTCCGACGACAATCCGTTCCTCCCATCGGGCGTCGAGCCCGAGCCCCTCTACGGGGCGGGCCACTTCCTCCGCGCGGGCGCGTTCGCCGAGTTTTCGCTCGACACGCGCGACGTCCCCGGGGCGCCCACCCAGGGCGCCACGCTCGCGATTCGGGGGACCTACACCCCGGCGCTGTTCGACGTGGACGACGCCTACGGGAGCCTCGAGGGGACGGCGACGACGTATCTCTCCGCGGTCTCGGCCCCCTTAGAGCCGACGCTCGCGCTGCGGGCGGGGGCCAAACGGGTGTGGGGCGAGGACATCCCCTTCTTCGATGCCGCGTTCGTCGGCGGCGGCGCGACGTTGCGGGGGTTCGATCTCCAGCGGTTCGCGGGCGATACCGCTCTGTACGGGACGGCGGAGCTCCGGCTGTTCCTCTTCCGACTCGGATTCCTGACGCTCGGCGACTTCGGGCTGCTCGGCTTCGCCGACGCGGGTCGCGTCTACGTCGACGGCGAGTCGCCGGGCGACTGGCACTCCTCGTTCGGTGGAGGCGTGTGGCTGGGGATCCTCGGACGGGCCAACGGCCTGTCGGCGGCGATCGCGAGCGGGGACAACGGAAGCCGGGTACACATTGCGTTCGGGATGCCCTTCTGACGTGAGTCGCCTCGGCGACCAAGCGCGTGGCTGCGCTCGGGCGACGGGTCTGACGGTTCGTGGGCTCGGCCGTGCGGCTCTCGTAGCCGCGTGCGCGGGGGGTGCCGCGGCTCCGGGAGGAATCGAGGCTCAGGTCACGCGCTCGATCCCGCCGCCGGGCGTCGAGACCCACACCGCCGTCCCCGGTGACAAGTACGACGTCGGGGGCTTCCGACGCTGGCTGCTCGGCGCGGGATATCGCGACATCTGGCGGCTCCCGATCGAGATCCCGGTGCTCGACCTCGACTTCGCGGGCGGGCTGACCCCGTTCGAGGAAGGCGGGTACGGTCAGACGCGCTCGGTGAAGTTCCTCGGGGCCGATGGGCTCCAGTACGCCGTCCGCTCGATCGACAAGGATCCGACGCGTCGGCTCGATTCGATCTTCCAGGGCACCATCGTCGCGACCATCGTGCGCGACCAGGTCGCGCAGTTCCTCCCGACCGCGGCGCTCGTCGCCGACCCGTTGCTCGAGGCCGCAGGCGTCCTCCACCCGAAGCACCGGCTCGTCGTGGTGCCCGACGATCCGCGGCTCGGCCCGTTCCGGGAGGACTACGCGGGTCTGATCGGGATGCTCACCGACCAACCGCAGGAGGCGCCCGGGAACGAGCCGGGCTTCGCCGGCTCGCGCCGCGTCTCGGGCTCGGAGAACTTCCTCGAGGAGCTCGAGGAAGGCGACTGCAACCGCGTGAACGCGCGCGGCTACCTGAAGGCGCGGCTGATGGACATCGTCCTCGGCGACCGCGATCGACACGCCGGACAGTTCCGCTGGGCGCGCTTTCCGGATGGGCCCGACTGCTTCCGGTGGGAGGTCGTGCCCGAGGACCGGGATCAGGCATTCGTCATCAACGACGGGCTCGTCGCGACGATGTATCGGCTGTTCGAGCCCTCGCAGACCAGGTTCGGACCGGACTTCCCCGGCATCGTGGGGATGACGTTCACCGGCTGGGAGCTCGATCGACGCATCCTCCCTGGGCTCGACGAGCCGGTCTGGCGCGAGGTCGCCGAGGAGGTCCGGGTCGCGTTGACCGACGCGGTGATCGAAGAAGCGGTGGGACGCCTCCCCGCCTCGCACTTCGAGCTGCGCGGCGCGTTTCTGATCGAGTCGCTCGAGGCACGCCGCGATCGATTGGATGAGGCGACGCTCGACTTCTACGAGCTGATCTCGGACCAGGTGGAGATCCGGGCGACGGACCGTGAGGAGGACGCGGTCTTCGAGCACCTGCCGAACGGCGACATGCGGCTGACCATCGCCTACCGCGAGGGCCCCGGGAGCGACGCGCCGTACTTCGATCGGACGTTCCGGCGGGGCACCACCCGGGAGGTCCGGCTCCACCTGCAGGGAGGAGATGATTCCGTTCGGGTGACCGGGGGCGAAGCGCGCATCAAGACGCGCGCGATCGGCGGGGGCGGCGACGACGTATACGTCAACGAGTCGCTGGCGAGCGCGCGCAACACACGCTTCTACGACCACCGGGGGGACAACACGTTCCAGGGCGCCGCACGGGTCGACGAGCGGGACTTCGACCGGCCGCCCTCGAACAACCGCGTCCACCAGTACGCGCTCGACTGGGGTGGCCTCATGCGCGTCCTCCCCAACCTCGAGTACGACTCCGACATCGGGGTCTACGCGAGCGCGACCGTGGGCTTCCAGCGGTTCGGGTTTCGGAAGGTCCCGTACGCGTCGGACAACGCGTTCACCGTCGGCTACGGCTCGCTCGGGAACGAGTTCCTGGTCGGCTGGCTCGGGCACTATCGCGACGCGATCGGGGGGGCGGACCTGCGCCTCGACGCGGAATACTCGGGCTTGGACGTCCTCCGGTTCACGGGGTTCGGGAACGCGACGCGGTTCCTCGACGACGACGGCTCGGGCGACACGGAGGGCGACTCGAGGTTCTTCCAGGTCGAGCACGAGCAGTTCGCGTTCCGACCCACGCTCGAGTGGCATTGGGGACTCTACGATCGCGACTCGGACCGGGAGCGTCATGCCCGGTCGTTCCTCCCCGAGCTCACGCTCGGCATCGGCCCGGTGGTCCGCTTCTCCAACGCCCCGGCCGATGCGAACGCCGACCGCTTCCTCGGCACCATCGATCCGGTCCCGATCGGGGTCGGCGCGTTCGGCCAGATCGGGGCGCGCGCCTCGCTACGCTACGACACGCGCGACAGCCCCGCCTTCCCGACCCGCGGCGCGCGCTTCGAGGCCGGCGTCTCCGGATACCCGGAGTTGTGGGACGTGGAGGATGCGTACGGCGAGGTCCACGGCTCGCTGTCCGTCTACCTGACCCCGGGCGCGAACCCGATGAACCCGACGTTGGCGCTACGCGCCGGCGGCCAGCACGTGACGGGCGACTTTCCGTTCTTCGATGCCGCGTTTCTCGGGGGGAGCCGCAACGTCCGGGGTCTACGAAGCGAGCGCTACGCGGGGCAGTCGGCGCTGTTCGCCAACGCGGAAGCCCGGATCCCGTTGTTGCAGTTCGAGATCTTGTTCCCCGCCGAGATGGGGCTCCTGGGCTCCGTCGATGTGGGGCGCGTGTTCTTCGAGGCCGACCCGGATGACGCCGACAGCTGGCACCCGGGCTACGGGGGCGGCCTGTGGCTCTCGTTCTTGAACCGCGGGCAGGTGTTCAGCGCCACGGTCGTCGACGGTGGAGACGGCATGCGTCTGTATCTGCGAGCGGGTCTCCACTTCTAATCGCGCGTTCTATTCGCGCGGCACCGAGTACAGCTTCAGCCGCGCGCGCCGATCGCCTCCCTCATCGGCGATGAACAGCGTGAGATCGTCGCCGATCGCGATGCCTTCGGCCTGCGGGTGCGCCTCTCGCGACAGATCCGACATCTCGATCACGCGACCCGTCGGGTCGATCTCGGCGATCCGTTCCTCGCGCGCGGCCAGAAGCAGGTAGTGGCCCGTCGCCGGATCGCGCTCGATCCCGGATGGGCTGAACCCGCCGTCGGGAGCCAGCTCGTCTCGCGGAACCGTGATCGGAGGATCGAGGAGCGCCCTCGTCTCCAGGCTCCATCGATAGATCGCGATGACCCCCTCGAACTCGGCCGTCCGAGGGGTCTTGCAGACCATCGACAGGGCGTCATCCGACGGCTCGTATACGAGACCCTCGACCTCGCACGCCCGACCGACGCCGGTGCCGTAGGTGTTGAAGAGCACGCGCTCATCGTCCTCGCCCTCGCGACCCTCGTAGAGACGGCCGTCGCTCGTCACGAGCCACACCCGGTCGGCGGTCACGGCGATGCCTTCGAAGTCGCCGCGCGCCGGAGGGTCCCCGAAGGCCCAGCCCTTCACGAACTCGCCCTCGACGAAGTCGATCTCGTAGATGACGGCGCGCTCGTCGTCGTGCGCGAACAGGCGGCCATCGGGCGTC
>JAKSCH010000320.1 GCA_022360695.1 Gemmatimonadota bacterium | reverse complement strand
GCGCGCAGCGCGCCTGCGGATCTCAGACTTTCTGGGTCGCTTCGACGTCCCGATCACGGCCACCCTCGTTATTGCCAGCGCGTTTCTCTTCAGCCTGTTCTTGAAGGATCGGTACGGCGTTACCGTACGCGAGGGCGCCAACGTGCACATGTACCTAGCGAGTGCGTTCTTGTTCATGCCCACGATCGCCGCCAGCGCCTTCACGGCTGTGGCCGAGACCGTAGTGCGCTATCCAGCCTCACCCGTCGTTCGACTGTTGTTCCCCGTCTCGATATGCCTGGTCGCTTGGATCCTCTACGCTGTGTATCGAGCCGGAGCGGCTATGTCCGCCGCGCTTCCCCAGAGGAACGGTGCTCGACGTCGGTTTGATGCGGCCTGGTTGGCGCTATCGCTCGTCGTCGTGTCGATGGGAGCCGCGCTGGGCATCTCTTTCCTGATCGGCCTGTTGGCTGCGCCGCTTACGCGTGTGGTGATGGCGCTCAACGCGTAAGCCTCGTTCAATTGACCGCGGTGGCGACGGTTGAGCCCTCGGCAGGTGCCGGAGAGTCTTGGCGCCGGGTCGTCCCTCCCTCAGTCGTCACGCGCCGGATTCCCAATCCATCGCGCCTCCCGGCCCGAGCGAACATGGTGCCCGACGGTCCGCCTTAGAGAGCACCTGACTCCCACTCAGGTGCCTTCCGTTGTACTAGGGAAAGCCAATTGAAGAAAGCGCCGGTTGCCCTCGTGAAGATTGACATCGCGTCGGAGTTCTTGAACGCGTTCGCCGATTTCGTCTTCGCTGCACCCTAGGGCCTGCTAACACTATATAGGTGTATGTATAATGGGCGGATGGAAATCACACCGGCCCAATACGAGCGGATCAAGGATCACTTCCCGAAGCAGCGCGGGAACGTGCGCGTACCGAACCTTCAGGTGCTGAACGCGATCCTGTACGTAGCGGAGCACGGGTGCAAGTGGCGCGGTCTGCCGAAGCGATACGGCAACTGGCACACGATCTACACGCGGATGAACCGTTGGGCGAAGAACGGCGTGCTGGACGGCGTGTTCCGGGCGCTGCAGGAAGAGCAGATCATCCGTGTGAAGATCGAGTCGCTGAAACTGGACTCGACGATCGTGAAGGTGCACCCGGACGGGACGGGAGCTCTGAAAAAGGGGGCCCTCAGTCCATCGGTAAGTCTCGCGGAGGCTGGACGACCAAAATTCATATGGTTGCCGCAAGTGCTCGAGCCGTGATCGCCTTCTCGCTGTCGCCGGGCCAGGCGCACGACGCGCCGGCGGGCCGGGAGCTGTTGGGCACGCTGAAACCACCGGAACCGGGGATGGGACTCGTCATGGACCGTGCGTACGAGGGAGACGAGACGCGTCAGCTGGCCTTGGATCTCGGGTTCACGCCCGTCGTCCCGCCGCGGAAGACCCGGGTACACCCCTGGTCCTACGACAAGACGCTCTACCGCCAGCGCAACGAGATCGAGCGTCTCTTCCGGCGCCTCAAGGGCTTCCGACGGATCTTCTCCCGCTTCGACAAGCTCGACGTGATGTTCACCGCCTTCATACAGTTCGCGTTCATCACAGACATGCTAACTAGTGGAGTTGACCCCATCCCGTGGACACCTGATCTCTTTGGAGAGAGGAGTCCACGATGGGAAGAACGAGACCGCCGTACCCACCGGAGTTCCGAGAGCAGATGGTAGCGCTCGTCCGGTCGGGTCGCACACCGGAGTCGCTGTCGCGTGAGTTCGAGCCGACGGCGCAGACGATCCACAACTGGGTCAAGCAGGCCGATCTGGACGAGGGTCTTCGGACCGACGGTCTGACGACCGCGGAACGTGCTGAGCTCCGTCGGCTGCGCCGCGAAAACAAGCAGCTCAAGATGGAGCGAGAGATCCTAAAAAAAGCCGCCGCCTGGTTCGCTCGGGAGACCGGCTCGGTGCCCCCGAAGCCTTCGAGTTCGTGAGAGCCAATCGGGCGGAGTTCTCGGTGAGGACGCTATGCCGTGTGCTGGGTGTCTCCCCCAGCGGCTACTACGCGTGGAAGGATCGACCGCCGTCGGCGCGTGAGGTGGCCAACGAGCGACTCGTGGCGCGGATGCGGGAGATCCACGAGTTCAGCCGTGAGACGTACGGTCGGCCGCGGATGTACGCGGAGCTGAGGGACGAGGGCTGGCTGGTGAACCACAAGCGGGTGGGCCGGCTCATGGCTCGGGAAGGCTTACAGGGCGCGAGCCGGCGGAAGAAGTGGCGCACGACGAAGCGGTCGAAGGACGCCCGTCCGGCACCGGATCTCGTCGAGCGCGACTTCGCCGTGAACGAGCCCGACCGGCTCTGGGTGGCCGACATCACGTACGTGCCGACCTGGAGCGGGTTCCTGTACCTGGCCGTGGTTGTGGACGCGTGCAGCCGTCGGGTCGTCGGCTGGTCGATGGAGACGCATCTGAAGACCGAGCTCGTGCTCCAGGCGCTGAACATGGCGCTCTGGCAGCGACGACCCGAGTCGGTGATCCATCACTCAGATCAGGGGACGCAGTACACGTCGATCGCGTTCGGGCTCAGGTGCAAGGAGGCAGGCGTGAGGCCCTCGATGGGCTCCGTCGGCGACGCGTACGACAACGCCATGTGCGAGAGCTTCTTCGCCACGCTCGAGTGCGAACTCCTGGACCGCCGTCGGTTCCGCAACCAGGCGGAGGCGAAGATGGCCGTGTTCGACTTCATCGAGGGCTGGTACAACCCGCACCGTCGGCACTCCGCCCTCGGCCAGCTGTCGCCGCTCAACTACGAAAGCAGGCACGCCTCGGCCGCTTGAGTCTCAAGTCCGAAACTGTCCACCGGGAAGGGTCAACTCCACGGAGTGTCGTGATCGCGCGGAGGATGGGGACAGGTACGGAGAGAGACTTGAACGCGTCGAGCGAAGGGACGAGGGTTCGCTCGGCGAGGTGACGCTCGCACACAAGGCAAGCCGGACATCATCGTCCGACCGAGTGACCGGCCTCACCAGGAGCCGAGTCCGCTCACATGCCCCGCCTTGGGATCTCGCGATCCGACGCGCTTCGCAACGTTCTCGACAGCACGGACTGGCACCAGTAGCGGCTCTTCCCAGAACCGTTCCCATCTGAGCCGACGGGCGGGAGCCACACCGCGAAAGCCCCCGAACGGCAAGATGACCCCGGCTGGACTCGAACCAGCGGCCTCGGGATTAGGAATCCCGCGCTCTATCCACCTGAGCTACGGGGCCGATTCGACCGGCACGCCCCGCGGGTCGGTCGAGGGCCGAACGTAGGCGCCACCTGCCGGGACGCCAAGTAACCGCACCTCGGAGGCCGCCCCGACGACCTGGGGAGCGCAGAACTTGCGGAGCCACCCGACCCAGCGCTTTAATGGTTGGTTCGGTGCGACCCTGAGCGGGGTCGCCTTCGGGACGTTCCGCCGGTGCGGAGTGGTGGCTGCGTGGACGGTAGGATCAAGAAGACTGGTGGCGTCTTCGCCTCGTTCCTCACCCGCCGATATGGTGGAGAGGAGCCCCGAGGAGCGACGCACCGCGAGCCCGAGATTCCCGAAGGCTGGCCGCGAAAGCTGCCGTTCCGTAAACGGCCGAAGCCGTATTCGCGCGCGATCCCGTGGGCTCCGACGCCCGAGGGTCCGGCGCTTCAGGTCACCCCCGGCGCGAGGGACCGAAGTCGGCCCTACGAGCTGTTCGTCGCGCAGTCGGTCCTTCACGAAGTACGGCAGCACCTGATCACGGCATCGACCGACGAGCCGTTCGGCTTTCTGCTCGGTCAGGTGGTGTACTGCCCATGGACCGAAGCGCCGTACGTGCTGGTGGACGCCGTGCGCCGCGAGACGCAGAACCTCCCGCCGAGCGACGAGGTGGATCGGTTCCGGCACGCTTGGATCGGAGCCACGCGCGATGCGCGGCACCGCCGCGAACAGCTGGTCGGCTGGTACCATCGCCATGGCGTCCTCGGACTCCGCATGTCGGAGTGGGATCTCAAGCTACAGGACGAGTTCTTCCCGGAGCCGTGGCAGGTCGCGCTCATCGTCGCCGCGTCGACGAGCGGACCGATCGGAGGGTTCATCCAGAGGAGCCACCGAGCCCGCCTCTTCCGGAAGGGGATGGCGCCGTTCCACGAGTTGATCGATCTGGACGCGAAGCGAGTCGAGGGTCGCAACGCCTCGGTCGTCGACTGGACCAACTACGAGTCCGGCGATCCCGTCCACGTCATCGAAGCGCAATGGCCCGATCCCCAGACGAGTGAAGGCGAGTGGCTGGAGGACAGCCACGCCTCCGACGGCATCGTCCGCCTGACGGAGCGAGACGAGGACGTCGATGTCCTCGAGTTTCCCAAGCGGGACCGAACGAAAGAAGAGCCCGAGCCGACGACCGAGGGCACCGACGAGCGGGGGGACGAGCCCTCGAAGCCCGACACGTCCGCGAAGAGAGCGGCGAAGCGGCGGGACGACGAGGTAGCGGAGAATTCCGATCTGGAGGAACAGCGAGCGGCGGTGAAGGCGGCGGAAGAGGCCGCGGAGCGAGCGGTAGCCGAGGCCAACGCGCGCGCCGAGGAAGAGGCGGCGGCCCGTCGCGCCGCGGAGGCGCGTCTCGAAGAAGAGAGGGCGGCGCGCCAGGCCGAAGCCGAGAGGCGCGCCGAAGAAGCGAAGTCGGCGCGCGACGCCGAGGCTCGCGCCCAGGCGGAAGAGGCGGCAGCCGCGGAGCGCGCTCTGGAAGAGAAAGTCGAGCGCCGGGAGGCCAAGAAGCGCCAACGGGTCGCGGCGCGCCGCGCGGCCAGACGAGCGAGGCAAGCCGCAGCGGCGAAAGCCGCGGAGGAAGCGGCCGCCCAGGAGACCGCCGAAGAGGAGACCGCCGGGGCGGCTGCCGCCCCACCCGCGGACGCTGCGCCCGTCGACGCCCCGGAGGGCGTGAGCGACACGCCGGCCCGAGCCGGATACGAGGAGGGCGTTCCGATCATGCTCGTGAAGCACGATGGCTGGCGCCCCGGGCGAAACACGGTTCGAATCGCGGCGGGGGTCGCGGTGCTCCTGGGCGCCGGGCTCGGAGTCCGGGCCCTCGTGTCCGGCGGCGCGCGCGGTGAGGGCACCCCCACGTTGACCGGCGGCGCTCAGACGATGTTTCAAGACCCTCCCGCCGAGTTCGCGCGGCTCGAGAACCGGTTCCGGTCGGCGGTGCAGGACTTCCGCTCGCAGTACGTCACGTATCGACGGAGCAGTTCGGACTGTACCGGGCTCGCCGAGACGTTTCGGGAGGTCGCGCTGAGTCATGCCGGCCTCGCCTCGTACGCCGCCACGCACCCGGCCACGAACGCGGCGCTCGCCCCGTTGCAGACGGACTACGAAGGAGCGCGCTCTCGCTATGCAGCCACCGGCTGCCCGGCCGTTCCGCTCGACGCGAGCACGCAGTCCACGCTTCCCATCGACCGGTAGGCCAACCTTCGCCGACCGGACTCGGCAGCTGCTCGCCGTAGCATCGTACTTGCGCTCCTCCTCGTCGGAGCGGTGACGACCCGACCCTGCGCTCGATTCAGCCTGCACGCGAATCGTCTCGTACGACGGGGCTTTCTGGGCACGGAGCGATCGACCGACCGCGGACGGTGTCGTCACTAAGTAGCCAAAGACCGGGAAGATTTTGCGCAACCGACGCGTCTGGAACCGCCCATGAGCCCTGATTCGAACCCGTCGCGATCCGTCTCTCCGCCCTATGTCGACTGCATCCAATGGATCCCACGGAGGTTCGTGGGTGGGCCCTCCCCCGTCACCATCGCCGATCTCGTTTTCACCCAGGCGGCGTTGAAGATCGTACGAGACGCGGTCGTCACCCGACCGGAGCACTCGGTATTCGGGCTTCTGACCGGTAGCGTGGCGGTAGATCCGACCTGTGATCGACCGTGGGTCGAGGTCACGGGCGTCCACCGCGGCCCGGTGCTTTCCGGCGAGCCGTCGTCAGCCACGCTGAAAACGATCGTGGACGGCCTTCGATCGAACCTGAGCGAAGGACACGCGCGATCGATCGTCGGGTGGTATCGATCCCACCCGGGCGCCGGGCTCTACTTGTCTCCCGACGAAGCGGCGCTTCACGACGCGTGCTTCGCGGACGCCTGGGGCTTCGCGATGATCCTCGTCGGCGACACGGGCCGACTCACCGGGTCGGTGTTTCAACGCACCGATCCGGAAGGGCTCAGCAGGTCCGTGTATACGCCGTTCTACGAGCTGGTCGACGATAGCTCCGAGTTCAACGGCACGACGCGTCGGACCTTCGTGGCCTGGCCGAACTATCAGACCGAAGCCCGGGTCGTTCTCGCCGGCCAAGGCAGCGTCTCGGACCAGCTCCCCGAAGACGCGAGCGCCTACGTCGAGGTGACGGAGCGGCCTCCCGCGACCGTCACCGAGCCCCAGGGTGCGCCGTCGACGACGGCCCCGAGCGCTTCGATCGTCGACCGAGACCCGTTCGATGGGCCGGCGGCGAGCGATGCACCCGCCGATGAGCTTCCCTATCTGTTCGCGGGCGAGGCCTTCCGAGACGCGGGACCCGCCGCCCCCGCCCCGACGGTGGATTCCGCAGCCGAAGCCGTGTCGCCGGAAGAGGTCGAGGTCGAGTGGGAGAAGAAGCAGATCCGACGTTCCCTGACGGCGGTCGGGCGGTCCATGGGCTCATCGATCGGTGGCGAGCTGGACACGCCGGTGACCGTCGATCGAGATGACCGCCCGCCCGTATCGGAGGACGCGGGAGAAGCCGGAGAAGATGCCGACGGAGAGCGCGAGTCGGGGTCGGGCGATCACGTCGAAGCGCCCGTGATCCCCATCCGGCCGATCGCCACCGCTCCTTCGACGCCCGCGACGGGCATGGTGGGCAAGTCACGGCGAAGCAGACGGTTTCCGGCCAAGAAGATCGCTGGCGCCGCGGCCGGTTTGGCTCTGCTGGGCGCTGCCGGCTGGTTCGGGTCCCAAAAAGTCTCCGGGCGAGCGGCGGCGCTCGATGAGTCGGCGCTGTCTCGGGGCTCATCCGTCGCGGGGTTGAGCCTCGCGCCGACCGACCTCTTCCAGGACGATACGGACGATGCCGTTCGAGCCACGACCTCGGGCTCTCGATCGAGCGATATCGTGGACCTGCGGCGGCCGATCACCGCGGAGCGCGAGCTGTCGATGCTCGATGAGGCGCTCCAGGTCGAGACCCCGCTCTCGCCGACGACCGGAGACGCGCCGCGTCCGAGGCCGCGCCAGCCGCAACCGATCCGCGCGCCCGATCTCGGCGATGTCGAGATCGGAGATGTCGAGATCTCGGCCTACGAACACGCACTGTCGATCTTTCGGCAGGAAGTCGCGCGGTACGAAGGGCTTCGAGCCGCGTTCGACGAGGGCAGCGAGACGTGCGATCCGCTCGACCTCGCGGCGCGGGGGGTCCGGGATTCGTACGATCGGCTGAGCCGTCGCTTCGATGGCGTCGCCGAGCGATTCGAAGCCCCCGAGGTGCGTGCGTTCGAGAGCGCGCAGCGCCAGAAGGCGATGATCGACGCCCACTACGGGCTCACGGACTGCCCGATCTCCCCGGCAGGCGACGGCTAGACTTCAGCGGAGATCCGCGTGAGATTGCGCCGGTTCGTGAAAGCGGACCGGCGTTTTCCTTTGACCGACTCCGGCGGTTGCCTGATCCATTGTCCGAATCCGATCACGTTCTTCCGACGCTGCGCGTGGCCGTCCGAGACCTCTCGCCGGTCGCGCTCGTCGTCGGCGACCCGAAGCGGGCGATCGATGCGGCGGAGCGGCTCGAGGGGGGCCGAGAGATCGGATCGAACCGCGAGTACCTGACGCTCACGGGCACCATCGATGGGCAGCGCGTCACGGTCTGCTCGCATGGCGTCGGCGCGGCCGGTGCCAACGTATGCTTCACCGAGCTGCTGCAAGGCGGCGTAACGGCCTTCATCCGGGCAGGCTCCTGTGGCGCGCTGACGCGCGAGCTGAGCGATGGAGATCTCGTGGTCGCCGATGCGGCGGTTCGCGAGGACGCGGCCACCGAGCACCTGGTGCCGCTCGCCTACCCTGCGACCCCGGACCGGGGTCTCACGGGCCGACTGACCGACGCGGCCGCCCGCCGCGGCGTCCCTGCACGGGAAGGGCTCATCGTCACGGATGCCAACTTCTATCCCGGCCTGAACGGACCGCGTTGGGCACCGTACCCGGAGCTCGGTGCGATCGCCGTGGAGATGGAGTTGGCCGCGCTGTTCGTCCTCGCGCGCTCGCGAGGCGCACGCGCGGCCGGGATTCTGACGGTCGATGGCAACCTCGTCACCGATCGCGATCCGGCGCACTCGGACTACGATCCGCACCGTGAAGTCGTAGCCCGCGGTATCTCGACGATGCTGGATGTAGCCGTCGAAGCGGCCGGCTCGATCACCGCCGAGCCCCCCACGTAGCCGCCCACGAGCTCGCGTCAACCGAAACACGACCGCCCGTTTACCCTACACCCGCTGATGGAGACACTCGTGGCCGCGATCGCTGACACGCTGTTTCTCGGCGCACTCGTCGTGACGATGGACCGGGACGACCGGCGGATCGACGACGGCGCCGTCGCCGTTCGAGACGGTGAGATCGTCGCGGTCGGACGACGGTCGGAGCTCGAGACCATCGAAGCGGACGAAACGATCGACGCCACCGACCACATCCTCATGCCGGGGCTGATCAACGGTCACCTCCACATGGGGGATTCGCTGTTCCGAAGCCTGGTCGAAGACCTCCCGCTCGAGCCTTGGCTCGAGCGGCTGTGGATCTCCGAGCGGGCGTTCGTGACGCACGAAAACGTCTCGCTCGGGGCCCGGCTCGCGCTCTGCGAGATGATCCGCTCCGGGACGACGAGCGGGCTCGACATGTTCTGGTTCCCCGAGGCCGGTGCCGATGCGGCGATCGAGGCGGGCTTCCGTCTCGTGACCGGACCGATCTTGTTCGACTTCGACGGGCCGGACGGGATCGCCAACGAGGATCGCATCGCGGTCGGAGAGCGTTGGCTCGACCGGTACGACGACGAGCCGCTCATCCGAGCCTGCGTACAGCCGCACAACCATCTCACGGTCTCCCCGGAGGGGATGCAGGCCGCCCGTCGGCTCGCGAACGATGCGGGCGCCTTGTTCCACACGCACTGCTCGGAGACGGCCACCGAGGTCGGCAGCACCCGTGAGCGATTCGGCCGCACACCCATGGCTCACCTCGACGACCTCGGGATCCTCGAGGGACCCACGGCGCTCGCCCACTGCGTACACCTCACCGACGACGACTTCGACCGCCTGGCTCGATCCGGTGCCGCCGTGCTTCACAACCCGCTCTCGAACCTCAAGCTCGGATCGGGGATCGCCGAAGTCGCGCGCATGCTGGAAAGAGACATCCCCGTGCTGATCGGCACGGATGGACCCGTGAGCTCGAACGACCTCGACATGTGGACGGCCATGCGGTTCGCCGGTCTGCTCCAGCGCGGTCACCGGCAGGACTCGACGCTGACCCCGGCTCGCGAGATCGTCCGCATGGTCACGTCCGCCGGTGCCCGCGCGCTCGGGTTGGGGGATGTCGTGGGGCGCGTGGCGGTAGGACTCCGCGCCGATCTGATCCTGATCGACCTGGCCGCACCCCATCTCACGCCGATGTTCGATCCCTACGCGCACCTCGTATACGCGGTGGGACGAGACGACGTGCGTTCGGTCATGATCGACGGCGCCTTCGTGCTGCGCGATCGCGTCCTGACGACGCTCGACGAGGATGCCGTCCTGTCCGAAGTCCGGACGTTGGCCGACCAGATCCGAGTCCACGCCGCGAGTGTGGCCGGCACAGACGTCTCTTAGAGGACCCGCGCTTTCGCTTCCCGGCGGCCTGGCGGGCCGGCGGCGTGGGGAGGCCCGCTCGACGCGCGGGACGTTTCGAGTCCGTCTAGCGCAGCGCCGCCGCGATGTTGCCGCCGTCGACCGTCAGGATGGCCCCGGTCGTGGCCCGCGCCAGCGCGAGGGCCACGAACGCCTGACCGACATCGCTCGCGAGCACCTCGCGGCCCAGCAGGTTCCCGGACATGTAGTCGTCTTCGCTGACGCCTCTGGCGGCGGATCGGGCGGTCACCATCTCCTCGGTCAGGACGCCGCTGCGGATTCGATCCGCGTTGATGCCGTTCGAGCGGATGTCGTCGCGGCCGTGCTCGATCGCGTACTGTCGAACCAGACCGAGCGCCGCGGTCTTGGGCAGGCCGTAGGGACCGAAATCGCGACCGGGGCTCACCGACTGTTTCGAGACGTTGAAGAGCAGACTGCCGCCGGTCCCCTGGAGTCGCATGATCCGGACGGCCTCGCGCGCCACGCGCTGGTGCGCGAAGAAGTTGAGCTCGAAGCTGGCGCGGAGCGTCTCGTCCGCGACATCGGCCATGGCCCCCTGCCAGGCGGCCCCCGCGTTGGACACGACGATGTCGAGACCGCCGAAACGAGATACGTCCCCCGCAAACCCTTCCCGAACCGATTCATCGCTCGTGACGTCGCACGCGAAGCCGACGGACTCGAGCTCGTGCTCCGCGCGATCCAGGTCCCCGCCGCCGAGGTCCAGCAACGCGATCTCCGCTCCGGCCTCACGAAAGGCGAGCGCGGTGGCCCGGCCGATCGCGCCCGCACCTCCCGTGATCGCCACCACGTGCCGAGCGAGCGGCCGCTCGCGCGCGCCAGCCAGCTTCGCTTGCTCGAGCGACCAGTACTCGATGTCGAAAAGGTCGGCTTCGGAGATGCTCTCGAATCGACTCATCTCCTCCGCAGCGGAGACCACGGCGATCGTGGTCTCCGCCAGGTCGGCCGCGGCGCAGGCGCCGGTCGCGTCTCGTCCGGAGGCGAACAACCCGACCCCCGGCACGAGCGCGACGCGCGGGCTCGTGTCCAGCATCCGCTTCGCGCCGTCGTGTCGCGGGTTGTGCCGGGCGAAGTACGCTTCATACGCGCGCCGATAGGAGTCGACCGCCGAGCGCGACGCGGCGGACCAACCGCCGAGATCGTCGCGAGTCGGCGTCGGAAGGACGACCGGCCACGGTTTGGTGCGGATCGCGTGATCCGGCGTCACCGTCCCTACCTGGCTGTAGCGCGCGAGCTCGGGATGCGTCAGGTACGCGAGGATCTCGGGACTCGTCCGGTGCTCCAGCACGAACCGTTGCGGCTCCTCGAACGCCCCGTCGCCGGGGTTTGCGAGCAGACCCCGGATGATCGGCGCGATCTCGTGCGGAGCGGTGTCGGCAGCCGTCGTATCGATCGATGCGAACGCGCGGCTCCGATCGGATTCGATGCGCTCTTCGGCGAGCGTGACGAGCTCGATCATGCGCTCGTACGCCTCGCGCGCCGTATCCCCGAACGTGAACACGCCGTGCTTGAGCAGCACGAGACCTTCGGCCTCCGGGTGTGCCTCCGCGACCTCTTTCGCCTTCTTCGCCAACGCGAATCCGGGCATGATGTACGGCACGATCGCGAGTCGGTCGCCGAACACGTCGCGACACAGCGCCTCTCCGTCCGGTTGATCGGTCAGCACGAGGGCGGCATCGGCGTGCGTGTGGTCGATGAACCGGTGGGGCACCCACGCGTGCAGCAGCGTCTCGACCGATGGGTTCGGCGCGGTCGCGTCGAGCAGGTTGCGGCGTTGCACGTTGACCATCTCTTCGTCGGACAACGACTCCAACGCGGCCAGCCCCAGGAGCGGCCCGAGCTGGACGGCCGGGAGACCGGCGGGCTCGATCGTCCCCATGTCCCAACCGCTGCCCTTCACGTACAGCACGTCGACCTCTTCGCCGGTCACGTCGCGGGTCCGCGACTTGACCGAGGTGTTGCCGCCGCCGTGGAGCACGAGCCGCGGATTCGAGCCCAGCAACCGCGTCGTGTAGACTCGTAACGCGAGATCCTCGGCGATGCCCCGCTCGCCGTAGCGCTCGATGGTCTCCGTGGCGTGCTTGTCGTCCCAACGGCTCTTCATGACGTCCCGCTCCGTGTGCGCTGCTCCGAGGCGGAGAGGGTACGCGCGGGCTCCGGACGCGTCCACCCGTTCCGGGCACCCGCTCGGTCGGGACTCACGACCCCGGCGGCGGCGCCGATACTCGAAGCGCATGGAAGCCTCAGGCTCGGAGAGGTGGGATGATTCGATTCGAGAGAACCGTCTGGTGGAGCATCGGTCTTCTGCTGCTCGCGTCCGCGCCCGCGGTGGCTCAGATCCCGGAGGACGCCGCGCCCGCCGATACGATCGAGACCCGACCCGGCCCCGCCACCCTGCTCAGCGGCATGCCCGAGATGGGGTTCTACGCGGGCCCGTTTTCACGGTTCGGATACGTCGAGAACCAGCTCGCCGTGTATCCCGGGATGCGTCTCGGCGTCGTCCTCGGTCGGACGCTGGCGATCGGACTGTCGGGGGGGCTGCTGGCCAACCACATCGCGCTCGACAGCATCCCGGGCAACGACCTGAGCCTCGAGTACGGCGGGCTCGAGCTGGAAGGCATCATCGGATCCGATCACCTCATCCACGGGTCGGTGCGGGCACTCATCGGGCCGGGTCTCCTTTCGGCCGGCCCCGCGCCCGTCGACGCCGAGGCTCCGGCGGGGGGCGAGGCCGCCGCGGAACCTGCCCTCGCGCCGAGCGAGCTGATCCTGATCTTCGAGCCCGCGGCCGAGCTGACGCTCAACGTGAGCCGGATGTTGCGGTTCTCGTTCGGAGCCAGCCATCGCATCGTCCGAAGCGTGGACTCCCCCCACATCGCGAACGACGACTTGAGTGGCTGGCTCGGATCGTTCGCGATCAAGATCGCGGCGTACTGAACGACGTCGCCCGCGGGCGAAGATCGCGCTAGGGTCGAGCCCCTTCGAACGTGGCACCGCCCCGCAGGATCGGGACGCCGGCGCGCTCTCCCGTGAATCGACTGTCCTGGACGACGGGGCGCCCGTTCAGGAACAGCGTCTCCAAGCCCTCCGCCATCTGATGGGGGTTCTCGTACGTCGATGGGTCGTCGATGCGGTCGCGGTCGAAGACGGCGACATCGGCGATCATGCCTTCGCGCACGTAGCCGCGATCCGGGAGTCGTAAGAAATCCGCGGCGAGACCCGACATGCTGCGGATCGCGAAAGCCAT
>JAKSCH010000219.1 GCA_022360695.1 Gemmatimonadota bacterium | reverse complement strand
CTTCCACCGCGATCTCGGTCGTCTCGAGATCTCTCATTTCACCGATTAGGATCACGTCGGGGTCCTGACGCAGCGCCTGTCGGAGTCCTCGTCGGAAGGACTCGGTGTCGCTCCCGATCTCACGCTGCGTGATCGTCGACATGTGGTTGTCGTGCCAGTACTCGATCGGATCCTCGAGCGTGATGATGTGCTTCTTCCGGTTGTGGTTGATCCAACCGAGCATGGCGGCCTGCGTGGTCGACTTCCCCACGCCCGTCGCGCCGGTGACCAGCACCATCCCGTGCGGCTCGTCGGCGATCTCCGCCAGCACGTTCGGCAAGTTGAGCTCCTCGAGCGTCGGAACCCGCCACGGGATCGTACGGAGCACGACCATGAACGAGCCGCGCTGCTGGAGGATGTTCACCCGGAAGCGGGCGAGATCCTGGACCTCGAACGCGAAGTCCAGGTCCCAGATCTCATCGATACGTCGGCGGAACGTCTCGTTGGGCAGGAGCTCGAGCGCGATCTGTCGCGTCTCCTCCGGCGTGAACGGCGTCTCCGACAGCGGGATCAGGTCGTTGTGGATGCGAGCGCGGAACACGTCGTGTGCCTTGATGTGAATCGATGCCGCGCCTCGCGCGACGGCGGCTCGAATCAGGCGCTCCATGAGTTGCATTAGTACCCGCGCTCCTTGTCCACCCGGTTCTCCAACTCCTCTCCGGCGAGGTAGCGACGGACGTTGCGCACGATGAGCTCCGTCTCGCGCTCCCAGAACCGCCCGGAGGTTCCGCCCACGTGCGGTGTGATCAGGACGTTCTCGAGATCCCAGAGCGGGTGATCCGCGGGCAGCGGCTCGGTCTGGAAGACGTCCAGCGCCGCACCGCGCAATCGTCGTTCCATAAGCGCTTTGGCGAGCGCGTCTTCGTCGACCATCGAGCCGCGGGCGAGGTTGATCAAAACCGCGGTGGGCTCGAGGAGCGCAAGGCGTTCCGCGTCAAGCAGTTGACGCGTTTCGGGAGTCTCGGGCGCCGTGAGCGCCACGTAGTCCGATGTCCTCAGGAGCTCGGGCAGGAAGGCGGGACCTTCGATCCGCTCGAGCTCCGGGGGCAAAGCGCCAGGCGTCCTTCGAATTGCCTGGACGCGCATGCCGAGCGCGCTCGCGCGACGTCCGAGCGCCGATCCGATCCCGCCGTAGCCGATGATCCCGAGGGTCGCGCCCCCGATCTCACCCGCTACTCCCGCCAGCAACGGGCTCTCGGGGCCGGTGAGCTCCACCTGCGCCCAGTGCCGCTCGCGTTGCGTCCGAGCCGCGACGTCGAGCCCTCGCGCGAAATAGAGCATGCCCGCCAGCGCGTGCTCGGCCAGCGGCTCGGAGTACATGTCGGCGGAGTTCGTGAAGATGACATCGCTCTCGCGCATCGCGTCGAAGAGCGAAGCGCGGACGCCGGCCGCGCCGGAATGGAACCAGCGGAGCTTCTTCGCGACGGCGAACGCCTCGGGGCGGATCCCCCACCCACAGAACACCTCGGCGTCGACGATGGCGTCCAAGACCGGCGGTGGGGCCGTGCGCGCGCCGTCGCCGGTGGCGTCGAGCGCCACCTCGACCGACGCCACCTCCCAGCCGGGACCGAGGGCCTCGCGGATCCGCTCGAGCGACTCGGACGGAATGGACCATTGGTGCGCGTGCGGCGCGTACATCCAAACGACGAAGCGGCGCATCCAGGGCTCCCGATTTCGGCGGCCGTGGAGAGACCGTGGTCGCCTCGAAGCGTGCCCCGGGCTCAGGGACTCGCGCCCGCGAGCTCGCGCAGCGACGAGTGGAGCGCCTCTCGTCCCACCCCCATGCGCTCGCACACGACCGACATCGTTCTCTCCGCCTCGGCTCGCGCGCGGTCCGCGCCGGCGTCGAGGATCTCGAGCACCGTGCCCGGGTTCGCGGTCAGCTCCGCGGCTTTCTCTCGTACGGGCGCGAGCTGCTCCACGATGTTGTCGTTGAGCAGCCGCTTGCAGTCGACGCACCCGATCTCCGCCGTTTGGCAACGGATCTCGATGTCCTCGCGCCGGCCGTCGTCGGTGAAGAACTCGTGCAGGGCGAACACGTTGCACACGTGTGGGTTGCCGGGATCGTTCTTCCGCACGCGCGCCGGATCGGTGACGGCGGTGCGGACGAGCTTCCACATCTCGTCGGGTTCCGCCACGATCGGCAGCGTGTTGTCCATCGACTTCGACATCTTCGCGACGCCGTCGAGGCCGATCACGCGGCTCCCGGACCCGGTCAGGGTCTCGGGCTCCGGGAAGAGCTCGCCGAAGCGCGCGTTCCATTTGCGCGCCACGTCGCGGGACAGCTCGAGGTGCTGCCGCTGGTCTTCACCGACCGGGACGAAGTCGGCGAGATACAGGAGGATGTCGGCCGCCTGGAGGACCGGATAGTTGAGCAGTCCGGCGTTCACCGAATCGACGGCCGCCGACTTTTCCTTGTACTGCGTCATGCGCTGGAGATCGCCGACCGGCGTGACGACGTTGAACAGCCACGTGAGCTCGGTGTGCTGTGGCACGTGGGACTGGACGAACAACGTGCAGCGCTCGGGATCGATCCCGCTCGCGATCAGCGACACGGTCAGATCGAACACGCGGCGCACGAGGTCGGGTCGCTCGTACTCGCGCGTGGTGGCATGGAGATCGACGATGCAGTAGAAGCACTCGTAGTCGTCGACCATCTGCGCCCAACGTCGAAACACACCCAGGTAATTCCCGAGGTGCGCTTCGCCGGTGGGCTGGATTCCGCTGAAAACTCGCTTGCGCTCGCTCATGGCCCGCGTAGTATCGCGTCACGGTCGGCTCGACGCGACCCCGCCTCCCACCATGCGCGATCGGAGAACCACCTCGTGTCGCACAACCCGTCCGACCCCCGGCTCGACGACGCGCTGATCGAGGTCTCGCGCGCCGCCGCGGCGGCCGCGGCGGATCTCCAGCGACGTGAGTCCGGACGTCTCGAGCCCGCGGCCTGGTCCGAGAAGGGCACGTCGGACTTCGTGACCGAGGTCGATCGCGAGTCGGAGCGTCTGATCGTCCGAGCGATCCACGACCGGTTCCCCGGGAGCGCCATCCTGGCGGAGGAGGGCACGGCCGCGAGCGCGGCCGACCCGGAGGGCGATCTGCTCTGGATCATCGACCCGTTGGATGGGACGACGAACTGGCTCCACGGCTACCCCGAGTACGCGGTGTCGATCGCGACGCTCGACCCGGACGGACTTCGAACGGCGTTGGTGCTCAACTCGGCGACCGGCGAAGAGTTCACGGCCATCCGGGGTCGGGGCGCGAAGCGCGACGGGGAGACGATCCGCGTGTCGCGACTGACCGAGCCGCGACTGGCGCTGCTCGGCACCGGGTTCCCCTTCAAGAGGTCGGAGTTGATCCCCGGATACGTGTGCGCGCTGGCCGCGATGCTCGAAGCGACCAGCGGGGTGCGTCGCGCGGGGGCGGCCGCGCTCGATCTGTGCGATGTCGCGTGCGGTCGCCTCGACGCGTTCTGGGAGCATTGGCTGATGGAGTGGGACGTCGCCGCCGGCGCCCTGCTCGTGCGAGAGGCCGGGGGTACGTTCGCCCCGCTCCCGGACGCCGGCGATGCCGCGCTCGAGGAAGCGGTGGGCGGCGGCGCGCGCGTGTGCGCGGCGTTCGAGGGCCGGACCCGGCTCGACGGCGCGCGCGGCGGCGGGTTCGTGGCCGGGAACGGAGGGGTCGAGGAGCGCTTGAAGGAGCT
This sequence comes from Gemmatimonadota bacterium, assembly GCA_022360695.1. Lineage (GTDB taxonomy): Bacteria > Gemmatimonadota > Gemmatimonadetes > Palauibacterales > Palauibacteraceae > Palauibacter. Next base: position 6,142 of record JAKSCH010000219.1, on the reverse strand, counting down.
CTGGATCGACGCGGTGCGACGCGCCCGGGCGTCGTGATCGCGACGCGCCGACGTCGCCGCATCGCCGAATCAGGTCGTTCGCGCCGCGCGCAGCCCTTCGTAGTGCTCCGCGACCGCGGTGACGAGCGGCTCGGCGCCGAACCGGATCGGATCGGTCGCCGGTAGTCCCGTCACCCTCGTCGCGTGCGCGACGGCGTCGCGTGCTTCGTCCTCGCCGATGTCCCAGGTGGCGAGCGAGACGCCGATCACTCGGCCGGGGACATCGGGACATACCCAGGCGAGGGTCTTCTCGTAGCGCTCCACGACCTCGTCGAGCTCGGGTAGATCGACCCACTCGTGGTTTCCGCCGTAGATCGTGGGTCGGCTCGGCATCCACGTGAGGATCATCGCGTGCGGGATGCTCCCGTGTAGCAGACCGAGCGTGACGCCGGAGTACCCCGGGTGCATGAGGGACCCCTGCCCCTCGATCAGCACGATGTCCTTCCCGGCGGCGGCCTCGAGCGTGAGTCGCTCCGCGGCTCCGGAGATGAAGTCCGACACGACGGCGTCCACCGCGATCCCCGAGCCCGCCAGGAGGATGCCGGTCTGACCGGTCGCCGCGAACCCGGTGCGAAGACCCGAGGCCTCGAGCCCGTCCAGGAGCTCGAGGGCCGTGGTCATCTTCCCGGTGTTGCAATCCGTGCCCACGGTCAGCAGCCGCATCGCCTCGGTCGACTGGGCGCGTCCCGTGCCCACGATGAGGTCCTCGGGTGGCTTGCGGAGGTCGAACAGCCGCCGTCCGCATCGCTCGGCGCACGCGGCGACCTCTGGGTCGTCGGACAGGTGCGTATGGAGACCGCTCCAGACGTCGAGACCACGCTCGAGCGCGCTCGTGATCCAGGCGCGCCACGTGGCGGGCAGCGCGCCCCCCTGCGGCGCGATACCGACGAGCAGCGCATCCGGTAGAGGGTCTCGCGCCAATGCTTCGTCCAGCGTGGCGACGATGGGCGTGTCGCCGCCGAAGCCGATCGCCTCTTCCACGGTTCGACCCGCGAACCGGGAGTCGACGACCGAGAGCACGCGGTCCCCCATATAGCGCACCGCGGAGGACGCGGTCTTCGCGGTCTCGACGCCGAAGGCGCCTTCGGCGAGGATCGTGAACGTGGGAGCGCTCATGGCCCGTCGGCCGCCGTCGGCCGTTGCGCCCTGGGGGCGGCCGGCGGCTCGCCGACCGCCGCGAGGCGAGGATCGAAGGCGGTCACGCGCCTTCGGTGTTCTCCACTTCCTCGGCGGTGTCGAGCTCGGCGAGGTCGACCTCGATGGCCGCGTCGTCGGGCGTCTCCGCGTCCGCGTCGTCCGCTCCATCCGCGACGACGTCCGCCTCGGGGATCTCGTCCGTACCCGACTCGAGGGCCTTCGGCTCCTCCGGCTCGCCGGCCGGGAGCAGTCCCATCTGCGCCTTGAGCGCGAGGAGCTTGTCCTCCACGGCCGCGTCGCCGCCCGCCTCGAGCGCTTTGAACTCCGAGACGAGCGTGTCGCCCGAGAGCTCCTCCTGCACTTCGGCGCTGGCGAGAGCCTTTCGCTCGGCGCTCTCGATCCGCTCCGCCATCTGGTCGAACGCCCGGAACGCGCTCTTGTCCTGAAGCCCCGCCATCGTGTCGTGGATGCGCTTCTGCGCCTCGGCACGCTTCTGCTTCGCTATGAGCAGGTTCTTCTTCCGCTTCGCCTCCTCGATCTTGGCGTTGAGCTGGCGCAGCGAGTCTTTGAGCTTCTCCGTTTCGCCTCGGTGCTTCTGCCACTGCTCTTCGAGGTCGACGGCGTGCTGCGCGTGCTCCTGGCCACGCACGAGCGCCTGTTTGGCGAGGTCATCGCGGCCTTCGCGGATCGCGAGTCGCGCGCGACGCTCCCACTCTTCCGCGCCCCCGCGCTCTTCCTCGTATTGCGCGCGCAGCTTTCGCTCGTCGGCGATGGCGACCGCGACCTCCTGCTTCGCCTGCGCGAGCTGGCGTCGCATGTCCTCGATGATCTGCGAGAGCATCTTCTCGGGGTTCTCGGCCCGAGCGATGAGGTCGTTGATGTTCGATCGGATCAACCGGGAAAGACGGTCTAGGACACCCATTTATCGGTCCTTCACTCGTTCGAGATGTCTGCGGTGAGTGCGCCCCAGTGCGACGTGAGGGCGAGGGAAAGGCTCTCGAGCGACGCGCGGAACTCGGAGAAGTCGAGGTTTTCGAGCTCGAGCGTATCGCTCAGGATCACCTTGCCATCCTCGAGTCCGTAGGCCCCGTGGATCAGGTCGACCGCGTTGAGCTCCAGCAACCGTCGATACAGCTCCAACTGGTCTTCATCGTCGATCGGCAGATCCCGGACATCGGCTCGGAACACGACCACGGGTGGCTGATGGTTGACCACGATGCCGAGCCCCTGACGGGCATCCTCCCCCGAGTGGAGCACGAGCCACAGCCCCTCCTCCACTTCTTGAAAATCGGCTTCCGATCGAATCAGGAAGCTCTCTATGTCTTCTCTGTTCAGCATCAGCTCGGGTCCTGAGTTCGGGGATCGGGCAGCTGGTCCGATCTCGATTCTGTGTCGCTCGGCAGCGCTTGGCTCCCGGAGCTCGCTTCCAATAGCCGCGTCATGAAGCGCTGCTCTTCGGTGAGTCGATCGACTCGATCGGCGAGCAGCGCGACCTGTTCTCGCAGCTGCTCGACCTCGTCTTCTCGACCGGGCTCCAACGTGGGACGCGCGGCGCCCGCCTCCAGCCATTTCGAGGCGACCTCGCCGAACGTGACGAGACCCACGATGACAATGATGAAGATGAACACGCTCATCGCCTAGCTCGTCCGCCCAGGCTGCGTTTTGCCGAACTCACCTACGGTGCGGATTTCGACCCGGTTTCGGGGCGCGGAGCCACCGGGAAGACCCGCCGGGCGGGTGACAGTAACCCGGCCGCCAATAAAAGGGAAGAAAGCGCCCTACCCCTTACGGATGGCCCGGAAAACAAGGGCCCCGCGGGTGCGGGGCCCCTGTGGGCGCGGGTTTCTGCGGCGTTTCGGAGGGCTACGGGTTCCAGGTCACGCTGGCCTGTGTCAGCAGCGCGCTCCGATTCGGGGCGGCGGCACCCGTCTTGTCGACCGCCTCGTCCTCCGCGTCGATGATGAAACAGTAGTCGACCGTTCCGCCGACGCCCGAACCGAAGGGATCGGAGATCGTAAAGGCCTCCGCCGCGGACCCGGTGAAGTCGATCGCGTTCGTCCCATCCGCCAGATCGATGACGTTGCGGTCGATCTCGCCGGCCGCGACGCTCAACGGCCACACCGTGCCGCCGGCGAGCGCCGTGACGCAGTCCGCCGCCGCCCCGGTGCCGATCGCGTCGACGCCGTTGGCGAGGACGGCGATCGTGGCGAGCGTGATCTCGTGCGCGTCGTTGATCGTCTCGCCGATGGTCATGACGACCGCGCTCGCGTCCGTGCCGGCGCTACCGACCGGGGCCGGATCGAGCGCGCCGATGACGGGCGCGGTGTCGTCGAGATCGAACGAGATGTCGAACGTGCGCGCGTTGGCGCCCACCGCGAGGTCGGGCACGGTTGCCGTGACCGTGTGCGGACCGTCGGCGAGACCGCTGATGTCCACCGAGTACGTGTCCGGACCCGTGAACGTCACCGTCAACGCGTTCTCGTCCTCGTCCTCGGCCGTCGCGGCACCGCCGTTCACGCCGCTGCCCGGGTCGCCCGAAGCGAGATCCGGATCCGCAGCCGTGAACGTCACCGTGCAGTCGCCCGCATCGGCGCACGTCGCACCGTCCGCGTTCGCGTCCGGGTTCAGCACCACGTTCGAGGCCGGCTCGACATCGTCCTCGGCCGGCTCCGTGAAGTCCGCACCGTACGCCGTCGCCGTCTGGACCGTCGCCACGAGACCCGCCAGGTCGAACGCGTTGCCCAGATCGTCGGCCAGACGCGCCAGCTCGGCCAGGTAGCAGTCCAGACCGCCACCGTCCGTGCCACCGAACCCGTCACCACCGAGCTGCCAATCATCCTCGGTGTGGTCGTCCACACCCGTCGAGCCCGTCACCGCCGCGTCGAAGTCCGTCGCCGGATCCCCGTCGCTGTTGTCCGTGTCCGAGCAGTCGCCCACCGAGATGCTCGCGCCGTTGGCGAAGCTCCAGCCCACACCGCTCTCCGACACGAAGGAGAGGCTGAACGGGTTGCCCGTCGAATAGTGCGACAGCGTCGACGCCGCACCGTCGATCAGGATCCGCGACGTGCCGCCTATGTTCGGCCGCGGCGCCGTGAAGTCCAGGAAGATGTCGTCCAGCGTCGCCCCGGTGAACTGACTGGTCACGTTCAGACCCGAGTCGTCCAGGATCGTCCCCGTCGTCATGAAGTCGTGACCACCGGTGAGACCGACTCCCGTCACGTCGTCCTGGACCAGGTTGGTCGACGCGATGTCGTTGTCGTCCGGGTCGATCGTCCACACGAACGGCGCCTCGTCGTCCAGGTGCGCCGCACCCGAGCCCGAGCCCAGGTCGACGTCCACCGTCGAGCCCGTCGCGCCGACCAGACTCAGCGACGCCACGGTCGTACCCGCGTACGAGACCGGGCACACCGCCAGGTCGATCACGTTGTCGTCCGTGCCGTCCCCATCGACGTCCTGCGGACCGCCGTAGTACGTCACGCCGCCCGAGATCACCGACTGCGCTCCGTCGACCATCACCAGCGTCAGGAGGTCGGTGTTCACCAGCGTCACCGTCTGCGTGTTGCTCGCCGTACGCGTCGTGCCGTCGTCCAGCGTGATCCGCGCACCCAGCGTATGCGTCCCGTTCGGGAACGCGGGCGGCAGGTTGTTCCCGTCACACGTGCCCGCGAACGTGTCCGTGTTCCAGAAACACTCGATCACGTCCGCTTGACCACCCGCCGACGACAGGCTCACGCCCGCGCCCGGTACGGTGTTCGACGCGATCGTCGCGCACCCGATCGGATCGCCGTTGAGCAGGAGGTCGATGCCCGTGATCGTGTTGTCCCCTTCCTCGACGTTCAGCGTGACGTTGATGTCGCCAGCGATCGCCGTGGGGTTCGCCGCTCCCGGCCCCGGGATCTGATCCAACCCGAGAATCGACACGGTCGCGTCCGGTCCTGCCGGCGGCGGCGGTGGCGGCGGCGGTGGCGGCGGCGGTTCGATGATGACGTTGTCTTGACACGCGCCGGCGACCAGCGCCACGACCGCGATCCCCAACAACCGATTGATCCGCTTCATCGTCCTCCGGCCCTTTTTCGACATGGTCGTTCGATCGAGGTCGAACGAGTGCCTGATGGCGTATCGTCCCTAATAAACAACGGCTTATCACAAAAAGAAAGCCGCGACCCACGCATCGATCTTCGATGGGCGAGCTGCGGCTTGGGGCCGCGGAGAAAAGAAAAGCCCCGCAAGATTCGCGGGGCTTTTCTCCCTGAGGCGGAGTTGCTGCCCGGAGTCGAGGAGGACCCGAAGGCCCTCCTCTCGGCTCCGTTACTGCTTCGTCCGGCTTAGCCTGCGTTCCAGGTGACCGCGACGATCGAGGTGAGGGAGTTGCTGTTCCCCGTGTCCGTGCCGTCCTTCAGCACGGCCTCGTCCTCGGCGACGATCAGGAAGCAGTAGTTCACCGTGACCGCAGCCGCGGACGGCTGCTGGACCGTGAACGACTGGTTGAAGCTGATCGCGCCCGTGCCATCCGTGAGGTCGACGTCGTTGACGTCGGACTCGTTCGGGTCGGAGCCGACGGCGAGCTTGACGTCGTCACCATCGTTGCACACCCCGGCGACGTTGTTCCAAATGCTCAGGACGGCCGAGTCGATGATGTTCGCGTCGTTGATCGTCCCACCGATGGTGATGACGATCGCGTTCGCGTCCGTGCCGGCGCTGCCGACCGGGGCCGGATCGAGCGCGCCGAACGTCGGCGCCGTGTCATCCAGGTTGAACGAGATGTCGAACGTGAGGTCGTTCGCATCCATCGCGAGATCCGGCACCGTGTTGCTGACCGTGTGCGGACCATCGGCGAGACCGCTGATGTCCACCGAGTACGTGTCCGGACCCGTGAACGTCACCGTCAACGCGTTCTCGTCCTCGTCCTCGGCCGTCGCGGCACCGCCGTTCACGCCGCTGCCCGGGTCGCCCGAAGCGAGATCCG
>JAKSCH010000293.1 GCA_022360695.1 Gemmatimonadota bacterium | reverse complement strand
GGGCGGATGGCTATCTGGCGCTGATCCGACTGGCCGAGGAGTTCGGCTTCCGGGTCCAGACGCTGCAACACGCGGTCGAGGCCTACAAGATCGCTACCGAGCTCGCCGAGGCAGGCGTGGCCGCGGCCGTCTGGAGCGACTGGGGCGCCTTCAAGATCGAGGCGTACGACGCCACGAAGTACAACGCTCGGATTCTCATGGAGGCGGGCGTGACGGTGTCCCTCCACTCGGACAACTCGCAGATCGCGAGCCGGATGAACTGGGAGGCCGGAAAGCTCCTGCGGACCGGGCTGACCGAGGAACAGGCGCTCAGCACGGTCACGATCAACGCGGCCAAGGTCCTCGCGATCGACGATCGCGTGGGCTCGCTCGAAGCGGGCAAGGACGCCGACTTCGTGGTCTGGAACGGCAACCCGCTCAGTCAGTTCACGCGCGGAGAGCAAACCTGGGTCGACGGCCGGCGCTACTTCTCGCTCGAGGAGGATGCGGCGATGCGTGAGGCGATCCAGGACGAGCGCACGATGCTCATTCAGGCCGTGCTGGCCGCCGGTGGGAACGAGGGTGAGGACCGACGCGCGGCGGCAGGCGGGGGGATGGACCGATGAACACGACGACGCAGCGAGGGACCATGATGCGTGAGATCACGCGGTTCGGGCGAGGGGGACCGGCAGTCGCCTTCGCGATCGCATTGACCGTCGGCATGGCGGCCGACGCTTCGGCACAGGTTCGCATGACCGTCCCGCCGCAGTCGGAGCCCATCGCGCTCCAGGGGGCGACGATCCACACCGTGACGAACGGCGTGATCGAGAACGGGACGATCGTCTTCGATGACGGGCAGATCGTCGCGGTCGGGACCGACGTCGACGTTCCCGCGAACGCACGCGTCGTCGATGTGTCGGGCAAGCACATCTACCCGGGCCTGGTCGATGCGTACACGACGGTCGGGCTCTCCGAGATCGGCGCCGTCGGCATGTCGAACGATGTCAACGAGGTCGGGGATTTCAACCCGAACGTCAAAGCGGCGTTGGCCGTCAACGCCGAGAGCCGTCACATCGGGACGTCGCGCTCGGCCGGTGTGCTGACGTCGATCACGACGCCGGGCGGCGGACTGATCTCCGGGATGTCCTCGGCGCTCGCGCTGGAGGGCTGGACGTACGAGGAGATGTCGCTCGCCTCCGCGGCCGCGCTCAACGTGAACTGGCCGAACCCGAATCCGCGCCGTCGCGGTTTCGGCGGATTCGGCGGTTTCGGTCAGGATCAGGGCGACCGGCCCACGTACACCGAGCGGGTCCAACAGCTCAAGGACTACTTCGCCGAGGCGCGCGCCTACAAGGCGGCCATCGAGGCGGGTGAGGAGGTCCGGACGGACGCTCGCCACGCCGCGATGATCCCGGCCCTGGATCGGCAGATCCCGGTGGTGGTCTCGGCGAACAGCGCGGCGCAGATCAACGACGCCATCACGTGGGCGCAGGAGGAGGACCTCCGGCTCGTCATCAGGGGCGGAGCGGACGCGATCCACGTCGCCGACCGGCTGGTCGCCGAGGACATCCCGGTCATCCTCACGTCGACGATGGACGCGCCCGGCCGCGACTACGAGGGCTACGATGTCGCGTATCGGCGGGCGGCGAACCTATACGAGGCGGGTGTGAAGTTCGCCATCTCGGGCGGAAACAGCGCGCTCAACACCGACCGGCTCGGCTACGAAGCGGGCGTGGCGGTCGCCTTCGGATTGCCCGAGGAGGAGGCTGTGAAAGCGGTCACGATCAACGCGGCCGAGCTCATGGGTCTCGACGAGCGGATCGGGTCCCTGGAGCCGGGCAAGCAGGCCACGCTGCTGATCACGACGGGCAACCCGCTCGACATGACCGCGGATATCGAGCAGGCCTACATCCAGGGCCGTGAGCTCGACATGAACGACATCCAGAAGCACTTCTTCGAGAAGTACATGCTGAAGGTGCTCCAGCGGATGCGCATCGCGGCCTGACGCAGTAGAGCCGTCGGTCGGCCCCGGACACCCAGGGCCGACCGGCGACCCGCCGTCCGTCCGGCGTCCTCACGCGACGCTCACTTGTCGCTCCTGAGCTCCCGCCGCCAACTTCCCTCCATGCTCGCGACCATCGCCCATCCGAAAGACCGGGTGTCCGCGGGGACCAGGCCCTGGCCCTGGTGACTTCCGAGCGGATCGGTCCGTACAAGATCCTCCAAACGCTCGGCGAGGGCGGGATGGGGGTCGTCTACGAGGCCGAGCAACTCGAGCCCGTGCGTCGCCGAGTCGCGCTGAAGGTCATCCGGCTCGGGATGGACACGAAGCAAATCGTGGCGCGCTTCGAGATCGAGCGCCAAGCCCTCGCCGTGATGGATCACCCCAACATCGCGAGGGTGCTCGACGCCGGCGTCACCGAAGACGGCCGACCCTACTTCGTCATGGAGCTGGTGAAAGGCACGCCGCTCACCGAGTACTGCGACACACACAAGCTCGGCACCAGAGAGCGTCTGGATCTCTTCACGCACGTCTGCGGGGCGGTTCAGCACGCGCACCAAAAAGGCGTGATTCATCGAGACCTGAAGCCCTCCAACGTGCTGATCACGTCGCCGGACGGAACCCCCGTCCCGAAGGTGATCGATTTCGGGATCGCCAAGGCGGTCGGGTACGAGCTCACCGACCGGACGCTCATCACGCAGCTCGGTCAGATGATCGGGACGCCCGACTACATGAGCCCGGAGCAGGCGGAGATGTCGGGTCTCGACGTCGATACCCGCACCGACATCTACAGCCTGGGCGTGATGCTATACGAGCTGTTGGTCGGCACGGTCCCGCTGAACTTCGGGGGCGTTGCCATCGCGGCGATCCACACCGCGCTCCGCGAGACCGATCCTCCGACGCCCTCTTCACGTCTGACGACGCTGCCGGGAGACACGCAGCACGCGGTGGCCAAATACCGACACACGGACCCGGCTTCCCTGAAGCGCGAGCTCAAGGGCGACCTGGATTGGGTCGTGATGAAGTGCTTGGAGAAGGATCGCACGCGCCGGTACGAGACGGCGAGCGGGTTGGCCGCCGAGCTCGTGCGATACTTGAGGGACGAGCCGGTCTTGGCGCGACCGCCGAGCGCCGCCTACCGGATGAAGAAGTGGGTTCGCAGACACCGAGCCGGGGCGGCGGCGACGCTCGTGGCGCTCCTCGCCATCGTCGGCGGGGCGACGGCCGCCTTGACCGGGATGCTCCGCGCGCAGCGAGCCGAGATTCTGACGGCTCGCGAAGCCGCGACGGCGCGTCAGGTGTCCGATTTCCTGATCGATCTGTTCGAAGTCTCCGACCCATCCGAAGCCAGAGGCAACGAGGTCCGCGCGCGCGAGATCCTCGATGTCGGTGCCGAGAAGATCCGGTCCGAGCTGGGTGACCAACCGGCCGTGCAAACACGGCTCATGAGGACCATGGCGATCGTCTACCAGAAGCTGGGGCTGTACGGCGAGGCCGACGACCTCCTCGCGACCGCCCTACGTCGCGCCCGTGAGACGCAGCGCGCGGAGCGCGCGGGGTTGGAGTCGCTGCTCGTGGATCTCGCGGTCCTCCGGGTCGATCAAGCTCGATACCCGGAGGCCGAGTCGTTGTATCTCGAAGCCCTCGAGCTCAGACGTCGTACGCACGGGGACGAGGATCTGGGGCTCGCCACGATCTACAGCAATCTCGGCTCGCTCTACCGTCGGTTGGGGCGGAGCGACGAGTCCGAGGAGGCGCTCGAACGTGCCCTCGCGGTGCGGGAGGCCAGTCTGGGTCCCGAGCACGCGGACGTCGCGAGGACCCTGAACAGCATCGGGATCTTCCTGCGGAGCGAGGGGCGGTTCGCGGAGGCGGAGTCGGTCCTGCACCGCGCCCTCGCCATCAAGCGGTCGGTGCTGGAGCCCGACCACCCCGACGTGGCGAACGGCCTCGACAATCTGGCCGTCGTATTCGCGATTCAGGGACGACTCGACGAGGCACAGCCCCTATTCGAGGGAGCGCTCGAGATCCGAGAACGGATCTTCGAGCCGGACCATCCCAGGGTCGCCGGCTCCATCAACAATCTCGCCGTGCTCAACAAGGATCGAGGACGCTACGCGGAGGCCGAGGCCCTCTTTCGTCGGTCGGCGAGTCTCATGGAGGCGCGGCTCGGGGACAGCCATCCGAATTTGGCGAACAGTCTCGATGGGTTGGCCGAAACGCTCGCCCATCTCCAGAGAGCAGATGAAGCCGAGGCGCTCTACCGTCGCGTGCTGTCGATCCGCGAACGGGCCCTCGGCCGCGAGCACTCGGCCGTGGCCGGCACGCTGGAGGATCTCGCGACCTTGCTAAGGGACTCGGGTCGCGCCGAAGAGGCCGCCCCGCTCCAGGCGCGAGCGAGAGCGATCCGGGAAGCGGCGTCGTAGCGTGCGAAAGCTCGGTTCTTGACGAGCATGCCCAGAACGGAGTCACTTGTCGAGCGCGTCGGGTCGCGAGCCACGAACGAACCAGGGGCGCACGCATGTCGATCGACCGTCGTACGTTCTTCGCCGCCGCGACCGCCACGGCCGGCCTGACCGCACTGCGGCCTCGCGAGCTCCTTTCGGACCACACATCTGCGCCGCCCGCCGTGCCGGACGGCTTTGACCCGTGGATCGAGGTCGATCGCGCCGCCCTCCAGGCCAACCTCACTTCAATCTCGCGGGTGGCGGGCGGCCGCCCCGTTACGGCGGTGATCAAGAACAACGGATACGGGCTGGGCACGGTCGAAGTGGCCCGCGCGCTCGACGGCCACCCGGCGCTCGCCGGTGTCGCGGTCGTGAAAGTGAGCGCAGCCGTCGATCTGACGGAAGCCGATGTCCGTGCCCCGGTCTTGCACATGGGGGCGGCGACGCTCGAGGAGGCTCGCGAGATGGCCGGCCGCGGGATCCGCCTGTCGGTCTTTGAGGAGGACGATCCGGCGCGAGTCGATACACTGGCCCGCGAGATCGGTGGACCCGTCCCGGCCCATATCTACGTGGATACCGGGATGCGCCGGATGGGTATCCCGGCGCACAGGGCGCTGCCCTGGCTCGAGCGGATGGCCGGGTCCGCCGTGAGCGTCGAGGGCACCTTCATGGGCTTCACGGAACGTGACTTCGATTACGAGCAGCTCCGTCGCTTCGAGACGCTTGCCGGGGCGGCGAGGGAGAAGGGCATCGAGCTCGGACGGCTGCACGCAGCCTCGACACACGGCCTCTTCAACCGACCGGATGCATACCTGGATATGGTGAGGCCCGGTCTCGCCGTTTACGGCGGCGCCGCCGGTGCCGGTTCCGCGGACTTCACGCCGGCCCTGCGTCTCCGGGCCCGGGTGGCCCGTGTGGAACGGCTCTTGGAGGGTGACACGGTCAGCTACGACGGAGCGTGGAAGGCCGAGAAGCCGACCTGGACGGCGACGCTTCAGGTGGGCCACGCCGATGGGTATCCGCGCCGCTCGGTAGACGGTTGCGAAGTCCTCATCGGCGGCCGCCTCTACCCAGTGATCGGCTCCGTGAGCGCGAGCCATACGATCGTCGTACTGGGCGACGAGCCGGTCGTCGCGGTCGGTGATATTGCCACGCTCATAGGGCCGGACGACCCGGCGATCCACCCGATAGAGGTGGCCCGCAGGGGTGGCGGGAGCATATACGATCTCCTCATGCACCTAGGTCAAAGGTTGCCACGCGCCGTCGTTTAGGCGGGGGCGGCAGGGGACGTCTTGGAGCTCAGTCGCGCGGAGGCCCAGGAGGTATGCCCTCTCGAATCCCCGCCTGGTCTCGGCGACCGCCTCGATCGCCAAGGAGTCGGCGACTTCGTAACGTCCTAGATGGTACGCGACCGCAGCGCGCACTGACGGACCGGCCGTCGGTGCTGCCGCCAGCTCCGCGAGATCTTGGGTCCAGCCCTCCAGTGCGAGTACGTCGGCGAGAAAGAGGGTGGAGAGCGGGAGCCCTTCGCCGCCGGCATTCGCTGCACCCGTCGGCACGGCGGCGGGCAAGGACCGCCAGGCGCGAAGCTCGGCCCCGCGGTCGAGCGCAACGAGGGCCGCCAGGTGGGCGACTTGAGCAACGGTTCTCTCGAAGGCCGTCGGCGGGGCAGCGTCGAGGACCGCGGACGCGCGGGCCGGAAGCCCGAGCCGGACATGCGCCCAGGCGAGGTGTCCCCAGTAGTCCGACCAGTTCCGTTTCGAGCAACGCGTTCGCGACGTAGTCCGCGACGCGGTCCTGAGCCACGTTTCAGCTGAAACGCCGACAGATCAACCGGACGTCAACCCCTCAACCCGACATCCACGGCCAGTGGCACCGAAGCACAGGTGGTCATGATCCGCGTCGCGGCCGAGAGCCAAATAGGCCACTAGCGACCTGAGCGTATCGGAGGCCTCGCGCTGGGGCGGGTGGTGATCGTTCGTCCCTCCTTGGCAGCGGTTCCGACGGGACGCACGCTCACCCTTCGAAGTGCGCCCGGGAGGACTCGAACCCCCAGCCTTCTGATCCGAAGTCGGCCGTGAGAGGCCCCTGAATACCGGGATTCCGGTAGCCCACGGGGCTTTCACACGGCAAACATCGGTGTCCAGAGGCCGACCACATCGATAGAATCGGCATCTGAACCGCGGCGGATCCCGCCGCACCGTGACGGATCGGTGCGGCGTCCTCCTATCCGGAGTCGCGTCCGTGTCCCGAGAAGGCACCGGTTTCCTCGCCGAGCTCAAGCGTCGGAACATGTTCCGCGTCGCGGTGGGGTACGTCGTTACCTCGTGGCTTCTGCTCCAAGTGGGCGACGTCCTTTTTCCGGCGTTCGGACTTGGCGACTCCGCGGTCAGATATCTGTTCGGGGTCCTCGTCATCGGCTTCCCGCTGGTCTTGGCATTCTGTTGGCTTTTTGAAATCACGCCGGAGGGTCTCAAGCGAGAGCGAGACGTTGATCGATCCGCGTCGATCACCGACGCGACCGGACAGCGGCTCAACAAGGTGATCATAGGTGTTCTGTCGATCGCCGTTGCCTTCTTCGCAGTCGATAAGTTCGTGTGGAGCGCGAACGCCGCAGCGGACGAGGGCGCAGACGAGCGGTCGATCGCTGTCCTCCCGTTCGCCGACATGAGCGAGAACCGCGACCAAGAGTGGTTCTCAGATGGGGTCTCCGAGGAGCTCCTCAATCTGTTGACTCGGGTCCCTGAGCTCCGCGTAATCGCCCGCACGTCCTCGTTTCAGTTCAAGGGCCAGAATCTCGACGTGCGCGCCATCGCCGACACGCTGGGCGTGGCGAACATTCTCGAGGGCAGCGTTCGGCGATCAGGAGACGCGCTTCGGATCACGGTAAGGCTAAGCGACGGCTCGGACGGCGCGGAGATCTGGTCGGATCAGTACGACCGCACGGCGGAAGACATCTTCCGGGTGCAGGACGAGATCGCGGCAGCCGTGGTCGGGGAGCTCCGGGTCGCTCTGCTCGGCGACGCGCTAGACCGCCAGACGCCGGCGAGCACCGAAGTGCACGACCTCTTTCTGCAGGGGCGGTACTTCGCCGATCGACCAGACGAAGCCGACTTGAACCGTGCCATCGAGCTCCTGACGCGCGCAATCGACCTGGATCCGAACTTCGCGCCCGCGTTTGGACAACGAGCGGCGATCTACGCGAACATGGCCTTGTACGGGATGCTCCCGAGCGATTCGGCGAGCGCGCTGCAGATCGCCGACGTGGAACGAGCCCGGGCGCTGGACCCGGACGATCCGCTCGACCTCTCCCGGCGCGCCGCGACGCTCGCCATCGCGCAGTGGAACTGGGAAGAGGCCCGGGCCGCCATGGCGCGCGCCCTCGAGCTGGCGCCGGCCGACCCGCGCGTAGCCGGAAACGCCTCGGCCGTCGCCGCCGCGTACGGGGACCTTGACGAGGCGTTGCGCACGGGCGCGATCAACCCGCGCGCGGACCCGCTCAACGCAATCGCGCACGGGAACCTGGCATTCGTGCACTACATGCGCGGAGAGTTCGCCGATGCCGAACGAGCTTGGAACACGGCCCTCCAGCTTACGCCGAACAGCCCGTTCTACATGTACCGCCTCAGCAACGCTCGGCTTCTTAACGGGGACGCCGAGGGAGCGCTGGAAGCGATTCGCTCGATTGAAGACGAGCAATGGGGCTTGGCGGCTCTCCCGCTCATCCGCCACGCCCTCGGTAACAGCGAGCAATCCGACGCCGCGCTTGCTGAGCTCGTCGAACGTTACGCGGACATCAACCCTGTGGCGGTGGCCGAGGCGCATGCGTATCGGGGCGAGATCGACGAGGCCTTCGAGTGGCTCGATCGGTCGTACGAGGAGCGTGTCTCCAGGGTGGCCTACATGAAGGGCAATCCGCTTCTGACGAACCTCTTCGATGACCCCCGATACAACGCGCTCTTGGAGCGGATCGGCCTGCCACCGCATCCGTAGGGAGGCGCGCCCACCTGGAGATACGACCGTGCAACGACTAGGCGGGCGGCGACGCAGGAGGGAACCAAGTGCGCCCGGGAGGACTCGGGGAGGAGGCGCAGCCTCCGACGCGTGCAGTAGCGAAGCGAATGCGCGCCCACAGTCGATGAGAGTCCGACCGGGCGCGCTCACCCTTCGAAGTGCGCCCGGGAGGACTCGAACCCCCAGCCTTCTGATCCGAAGTCAGACGCTCTATCCAATTGAGCTACGGGCGCGAAACGCAAGGTCAGGGAGGGTAGGAAAGGCCAAAAGCCCGCGCAACCCGTGGCTTTCCGAGGGTATGCCACCAGCGAACGGTCACCTAAGTGACTGCCAATATGACATTTAGGGCTTCCGCGAATCGTTATCGGCACGTTACTTTCCAACGCACGTGGTCGTTAAGGTCGTCCTGCGGGACGAGAAACAGGGATAGGGGGGAAGATGAAGAAACGCATCACGTCGCTCGCCGTTGCAGTTTTCCTTGTCTTTGCCGGGCCTGCGAGCGCTCAGCTCTGGGTCGGGGCGAACCTCACCAGCCCCACGTCCGATTTCGGCGATATCGCCGACACGGGCTGGATGGGCAACGTCGGGTACCTCATTCCGCTCGGCGAGGGCGGGCTCGGGTTCGCGCCGGAGGTGTACTACGGCTCGAACGGGCACTCGGACTCCGACGACAAGACGAACCTGTACGGCGCGAACGCCAACCTCGGATTCTCGTTCGGGACCGGTAACGTCATGCCGTTCATCTTCGGGTCGGTGGGCATCCTCGCGCACCAGTTCAGCCCCGATGAAGGGGATGGCGAGACCGAGACCGGAATCTCGTTCGGCGCCGGCGGCGGGCTCGACTTCGGTCGGTTCGGCGTGGAAGGAAAGTTCTTGACCGCGAGCACAGGTGAAGACGGCGCGGACGCCACGACGGCGGTGCTCATCTTCGGTGCGTTCGTGAAGATCGGCGGCTGAGGCCGCCCCACGACACCGTGCAGGACAGGGCCCCGGCCGCTCGGTCGGGGCCCTTTTTTGTTCGACACCGGTCGGCGGGGATTCGCGTAGGGCGTCCGCTCGCCCCCGGGACGGGCGCGTCGTACCCTGGGCACGTATCGATGACGTTCACCGCACCCACCGGAGCCGTATACATGAGAACCGTCCGTTGCCTCACCCTGATGGTCGCGCTGGCGATCAGCGCGCCCGTCGTCGTTCCGACGAGCGATCTCGCCGCGCAGTCCCGACAGGAGATGTCGGATGGGGCTTGGCCGGAGGCGGATCCCGCCGACGTCGAGTCGATCGACGCGATCATCGCCGCGCTGTACGACGTGATCTCGGGTCCGATCGGGGAGAAGCGCGACTGGGACCGCTTCCGATCGCTCTTCGTCCCCGACGCGCGGCTCATCCCGACGGGGCAGGGTCAGGGCGACGGTCCGGTCTACCAGATGCTCACGCCCGACGAGTACGAGACGACGGCGGCCGCTTTTCTCGAGGAGCGCGGGTTCTTCGAGACCGAGACTGCACGCACGCTCGAGATGTTCGGCCACGTCGCGCACGCGTTCTCGACCTACGACTCGCGCTGGAAAGAGGACGACCCGGAGCCGTTCGACCGGGGCATCAACTCGATCCAGCTCATGCACGACGGCGAGCGTTGGGCGATCATGAACATCTTCTGGGCGGCCGAGTCGGCCGGCTTGACGATCCCGGAACGCTACAAGACGAGTCGCCGCCCGGATCGTTGATCGGCCCGGTTCGACAGAACCCTGACGAAACGGTTCTAGCCGCTGCGGGTAGACCTCGAAGCTTGGATCCGAGCCCGTCCGCACACCCCGCAACGGACGGGACCGTCATGCGAGAGAGGAAGACGCCCATGAAACGGCTCCTTCGCTCGGCCGGAGTGGCGAGTCTGCTCCTGCCCGTGCTGCTCGCGGGCCCGACCCCCGCCCATTCGCAGCTCCCCGACGAGTTCACGAATCTCCAGGTGCTGCCCGAGGACATGCCGCCCCGCCAGCTCGTCGGGGTGATGCGCGGCTTCGCGGTCGGACTGGGCGTGCGGTGCTGGTACTGCCACGTCGGCGAAGAGGGACAGCCCTTGTCCGAGTACGACTTCGCGTCCGACGACAAGCCCGAGAAGCGAAAAGCGCGGTTCATGCTCGAGATGTCGATGCAGCTCAACGACGACATCCTGCCCGGGATCGCCGAGTTCGCCGAACGCGCGGAGCCGGGGCTCCGCGTGCAATGCGTCACGTGTCACCGCGGCGTCCCGCTCCCTCGTCAGATCCAGGACATCGTCACGCAGACCGCGGCAGCGGACGGGGTGGACGCCGCGATCGCGGAGTACCGCGCGCTGCGGGAGCGGCACTACGGGACGGCCGCCTACGACTTCGGCGAGCAACCGCTGATCGACGCCGCAGGCGAGTTGAGCGACGACCCTGCGGCCGCGCTCGCCGTGTTCGATCTCGCGCTCGAGCATTTCCCCGAGTCGATTCAGGCGCTCGTCGGATCGGCGCAGGTGCACCAGGTACAGGGTGACGCCGATGCGGCGCGCGCGGCGTTGCTACGGGCTCAGGAGATCCAGCCGAACAACCCGCAGATCATGCGGATGCTCGAACGGCTCGGGAACCCGTAGACCGATCGACGTCGGACCGCATCTCTTGCACAACGACGTGAAAGAGACGCCAGCCCGGTAGTGGGCGCCACCGCGCGCGCGGAGCGACAGACGGCGGGAGTCGGGGCGCGGGTTCTTCTCATCCGGCGAGATCGCAGGGTCGTCGTCCTCGCGGTCGCGCTCGCCTCGCGGTTAGCTTTCTTCCGATCCCCGACACACGCCACCACCGAGATGGAAGAGAGCTCTCATGACGTGTTCGCACCTCCGATCGACGGTCCGCGTCTGCACGGCGCTGGCCGTGGCCACCGCGTCGGTCCCGATCGGTTCGGCACAGGCTCAGACCTCCGCCGCGTTCGAGCCGGCCGCGGCTCGCGAGCACGGGTTTCCGCTCACCATCGAATCGATCATGCGGGGTCCCGAGCACATCGGGCAGGCTCCGGTCGCCGTTCGCTGGTCCGACGATGGCGCCTGGATCTACTTCCGTTGGCTTCCCGGGGGCGCCGAATGGCATGAGGAGCGCGTCCTCTACCGCGTGGCCGCGACGGGTGGCGAGCCCGAGCGGGTCGACGAAGAGACCGAGCTCGAGCTGGCGCCGACGCTCTCGGGTGGGGACGTATCATCCGATGGTCGCTGGCGGATCGTCTCGACCAACGGCGATCTCTACCTCATCGAACGAGCGACGAACGCGGTACGTCGTCTCACCCATACGGCCGATGCCGAGTCGAATCCGGCGTTCGCGGGCGACGACGGCTCCGTGTTCTTCCAACGCGACCGGAACCTGTACGCGTTCGAGCTGGCCACCGGCGCGGCTCGTCAGCTCACGTTCAGCGACGGGCCCGATGAGCGCGGTGACCCCGAGCCTGAAGGCCACAAGGCGTTTCTCGAGGAGCAACAGCGAGAGCTGTTCGAGCACGTCCGCGTGCGAGAGATCCGAGAGGAGCGCGACGAGGCGCGCGAGGAGCGTCGTGACGCACGGAGCGCGGAGCCGATCCACCTCGACGCCGATGAGCGGGTGCAAGGGCTGCGCGCCGATCCGACCGGGCGTTACGCGGCGTTCTCGGCGGTCCGGAGCGGTGAGGCGGTCCGCACCGACATCCCGCTCTGGGTCACGGGGTCGGGCTACACCGAGAACACCGAGATGCGCGCGAAGGTGGGCGACGAGCAGTCCTCCTCGCGGCTCGCGGTCGTGGAGACCGCGACGGGCGAGGTGACGTGGCTGGACCTGAGCGGTGACGGCGATGGTCACGGGTCGGAAGAGGGCGGTGACCCGCCGGATCGCCACGACGACGTTGAAGAGGGCGAGGATCACGACGAGGACGACGACCGGCTCGCGGTCGCGGCGTTCGCCGACTGGAACGAGTCGGGCACCCACGGGCTCGTATTCGCCGTCGACTACGACTACAAGACGTGGCGACTCTACGCGTACGAGGCGGCGAGCGGCGAGCTCACGCTACTCGACTCGCACCACGACGAGGCCTGGGTCGGCGGGCCCTGTTTCGGGTTCGGGGGCGCGACCTGCATGGGGTGGCTACCCGGGGACGACGCTCGCGCCTACTACGTGAGCGAGGAGACCGGGTTCGCGCACGTATACGCGATC
>JAKSCH010000455.1 GCA_022360695.1 Gemmatimonadota bacterium | reverse complement strand
TGAGGGGGTTGAGCGTCGTATTGCACCCCCCCGCCATCGCGACGGCGTGAAACGCGATCGCGTACTCCGGGACGTTCGGGCTACAGATCGCCACGACGTCGCCGCGCTCGAGCCCGCGGCCGGCGAAGCCCCGCGCGGCCGCCCCCGCTCGGTCGCGCAGCTCGGCGTACGTCACGGCGCGACCGCTCGGGCCGTCGATCAGCGCGGGCTTGTCGCGCCGGTCGCCGAGATCGCCGAGCAGATAGTCGGAGAGCGAGGTCCCCGGGGTGCGGATCGGGGGCAGCGGGCTTTCGAAGATCATCGCGTGGCGTCCTCCGGATATGGGTGGGAGAAGATCTCGTGCGTCGCCGGAGCACGGCAAGCGCCCGCCACCACCGGTGGATCCGCACGCGGGGACGATGTGGACCGGGCCGAGTGCCGCCGGTCGAGCGCTCATCGTACGTTTACGAGCCGCGGGGAAACCCGACCGAGCGGACGCTGACCGGAGTAGCCCTTGTCTCCGACCCGAAAGGTCCTGTCGATCGTCGTGGTGGCGGGCCTGGCCGGCCTCTTCATGCGGCTCGGGTTCTGGCAGCTCTGACGACACGCCGCGCGGAAGTCGTCGGTCGAGACGAGGCTCGCGCGGAGCGCCGACGAGCCGCTCGTCTGGACGCGAGAGCGACCCCCACCGCGCGATACGGCGGGCACGATCGGACGGCAGGTCACGCTCGCGGGGCGGTATCTTTACGAGCACGAGGTGGTGCTACGGAGCCGTTCGTCGTCGAGCCGCCCCGGCGTGGAGCTCCTCACGCCGTTCGAGGTGTCGCCGGGCGGTGCCGTCGTCCTGGTGCTCCGCGGCTGGCTTCCGGCCGCCGATGGGCTCCGTGCGGACCTCGCGACGGGAAGACCCGAGGCGAACATCGGTGCGTCGCGCGTGGAGGGGGTGCTGATCACGTCGAGCGATGGTCGCGGAGGCCAGCCGTTGTGGGTGGCGGGGCCGGGCCGCGAGCATCTGGCGCTCGGCGGCATCGACCTCGACCGGATCCGCGACCACCTGCCGCTCGAGATCTCTCCACATGTCGTGCGCGCGGCCGACCCTCCGCCCGGGGGCGGGCTCGGTCCCGCGCGCTCGCTCGAGATCGACGCGGGGCCGCACTTGTCCTACGCGATCCAGTGGTTCTCGTTCGCCGTGATCGGCGTCGTGGGAACCGCGATCGTCTTCCGAAAGGAGCGAACGCGTGAGCCACCGAAAGTTCTCTGACCGAACGGGCCAGCGGTGGGAAGTCCGCGTGACGTCGAAGGCCGAGTGGCGGTTCGAGCCGATCATGGGGAACCCGGGCCCGCCGAGACGCGGCGCGCCCCCGCTCTACGCGGGGGACGATCCGTTCGAGATGAGCGAGATGGAGCTCCAGCAGACGCTGGCCGATGCGACGCCGGCACCCGCGGCGCCGGGGGGGCCGCTGTTGGGGAGGGATGGGACGGCCGCGGAGCGGAAGACGCCCTTCGGGGACGTCTACGAGTCGCCGAAGTCCGAATCGCCGTTCGGAGACGGGGGAGAAGCTCCGAAGAAGAAGTCGCCTTTCCTCGACGATCAGTAGCCCCGAGGGGACTCGTCTACGGGCGGGTCGTCTTTGGTGGCGAGCGGTGGTCCCAGTAGCTCGGAGAGGATGATCGCCCGCTGAAAGGGCGTGTAGCGATCGAGCCGTCCGAGCAGCTCATCGCCCGACCCCCGACCGGCCGGCCGACGAGGCGCGGCGGCGCTCCGGGGTACGATGCGGTCGGGACGACCCGGTGCCACGTCGCCCGGCGGGATCGGATCGGCGAGCCGTCGCACCGGCATCGTCGATGGGCGCGGCTCGACGGCGTCGCCGGATCGCGGAACGACGCGCCGACCGGGGATGACGACCGCCTCCTGGTCCTCTTCGCCCCTCTCGGCCTCCTCCACGGTGCGCCGCGCGGCCTCCTGCTGCGCCTCCATCTGCTCCTCGATCCGGCGCGTGATCTCGGCCCATTGCGCGCGGATCCCCCCGCGGCCCCCGGTCTCGGCTACCTCACGGGTCGCCGAGCGCGTCCGGCTCGACTCGGATCGCGACCTCCGCGACGCCCCCGCGTGGGGCGACTCGCCCGCTCGACGGTCGGGGACGCCCGACCGCGGATCCGGCCCCGGCTCCACGGAGCGGCTCGACGTCCGGGCGGGCGCCTCCACTTCGGCAGGAACCGGATCGTCGGACTCGGCGGCCTCGAGCGCCTCGCGCTCCCGAGCGCGCTGCGCCTGCTTGGCCAGCCCGCGCAGCCACAGGAACGCGATGACGACGCCCCATACGAGAAGCTCGACGCCTTCACCCACGGTCGACGCCCCGCGCTATTCGGTGCCCAGACCCGACCCGCCGTCCTCCGGCGGCTTGGCGATGGCCCTCCGCATCTGCGTGTCACTCTGGATGTTACGGTACTTCATGTAATCCATGATCCCGAGGTTGCCTTCGCGGAACGCTTCGGAGATCGCGAGGGGCACCTGCGCCTCGGCCTTCACGACCTCCGCCTGCATCTGCTCGACGAGCGCCTTGTTCTCCTGCTCCGACGCGACGGCCATCGCGCGTCGCTCCTCGGCCTTCGCCTGCGCGATCCGCTTGTCGGCTTCGGCCTGATCCGTCTGGAGCTCGGCGCCGATGTTCTTGCCGACGTCGACGTCGGCGATGTCGATC
>JAKSCH010000435.1 GCA_022360695.1 Gemmatimonadota bacterium | reverse complement strand
TCGTGCTGGCCGATGAAATCCACTGCGATTTCGTCACGAGGGGCAACCGCTATGTCCCCTTCGCGAGCCTGCCCGACCGCGAGATCGTCGACAACAGCCTGACGTTCAAAGCCGCGAGCAAGTCGTTCAGCCTCGCCGCGATGAAAGTCGCCTGGTACTTCTCGACCAACCCGACGTTGCTCGAGCGCGTGAAGAAGAACACCCGCGCGGATCTCAGCACGCTCGGGATGGAAGCCAACCGGGCGGCGCTCGACGAAGGCGAGCCGTGGCTCGACGACCTACTCCTCTATCTCGACGCCAACCACGATTTCGCGCGCTCCCACATCGCCGACAACCTGCCCGGCGTGGCGTACCACAAGGCCGAGGGGACGTTTCTCGCGTGGCTCGATGTCGGCGAGATCGTCGAGCGGGTCGGCGCGAAAGAGATGGCGAAAAAAGAAAGCGGATCTTCGGTCGAGCCGGTCACCGCGGAAGACGTGATGCAGCGCTGGTTCGCCGAGAACGCCGGTGTCTATCTGAACCCGGGCTCCGACTACGGCACCGGGGGCGCCGGTCACATGCGGATGAACCTCGCGACGACGCGCGCGAACGTGCGAGGAGCGCTCGACAGCATGGCCGAGGCCATCGCCCGCATCTGAGCGGGTCGGTCCGTCGATCGGACCGGTCCCGGCGGCTTCAGGCGTCGCGCGCCAGCCGAAAGCCCGCATGCTGGAAGAAATTCGGCCGGAACCAAAGCCGATAGAAGCGCGACGCGCTCGCCCCCGAGGACGCCCACGCGCCACCCGCCAGCATCCCGTGCTCGGAATCCATGAACGGCGCCGAGAAGTCCTCGTACAGGTAGTGCGTCTTGAACTCGGGCAGCGGGTAGAACTCGTCCGAGAGCCACTGCCACACGTTCCCGAACACATCGTGAACACCGCTCGGCGTGGTCGCGCCCGTCATGAAGCCGACCGGCGTCGGCGAGCCGTAGGTGATGTTGAGGTTGTAGGCGTCCGCGAAGGCGGAGTTGCCGTCGATCAACGACGCGTCGGCCGAAAGCGCCGCGAACTCGTGCTCGGAGGGGAGACGCCAGCCCTCTCCCTTCCACCTACAGAACGCTTCCGCCTCGTGTCGGTTCACTTCAACCGGCCAGCTCTCGGGAAGCTCGAGGCCGTCGAACATCGCGCGGTACGAAGGTCGATCGTCGCCGACGACCCAGAACCTCGGCGCCCTGGCCTCGATCGAGCTCCGCCAGGCCCAGCCCTCCGCCGTCCACAGCTCCTCGCGTCCGTAGCCGTCATCGCCCCAGAACTCGAGGAACGCCCCGTTCGTGACGTGCGTCGATGCGACGGCGAAGGGAGCGACGTCGCGCGCGAGGTGCCCGTACTCGTGATCCCACCCGAACACGATGTCGTCGGTCGGCTTGCCGATGGCCGCCCGCCCGCCTTCGAACGCGATCGGGTCGCTCGTCCGCACGCCACCATCGATCGGAGCGTACGACCAACCGTCGGGTCGCTCGACCGCATCCACGCGGTATTGACGGATCAACACCGACGACGTCTCGAAGTGGATCCGGTCGTGCTCGAGTCCCATGAGCAGCGCCCAGGCCGGATCGCTCTCGGTGACCGGGAGGTCGAGCGCGACCGTCTCGATCTGTTCGAGCACGATCTCGCGCACCTGCGCGCGGTACGTCCGCACCTCCGCTTCGGTGGGCCAGCTTTGCGCTTCCAGCTCACCCGCCGACGCGGGATCGACCCCCACGGCGAACAGAGGATCGAAGCGTTCGTGAAGGGCTCCATCACGAAGTCCCGCCAGACGAAGCTTGTTGACGTAGAACGCCGCGGTGTGTCCGAGATAGAAGATGAGCGGCTGTCGAAGCGGGTCCGTCTTCTCGTAGATCGCGCCATCGGCGCGGATCGAGGAGAACAGCCACTCGTAGAGCTCCCACGTCTCCGTGAAGTACGTCGCGAGCTCCTCTCGCGAGAGCGCGTCCAGCCGGGGCGGTTTGTGGTGCCTGAACTCGGTGATCGTCATGCGCAGCAACCTAGCCGGGACCTCGGAGCCGAGGAAGCCGGTTCCGGGCTTCCTCGGACGTGAGACCGATCAAATGTGCGTTCTCGATGATGACGTCCACATCGACCGGATAGAGACGCGGTGGTCGCGGGCGATCGAGCCCGATGACGTCTCGCCGGGCGAGGAGGCGTGACGCGGCGGCCTCCGGATCATCCGTATCGGTCAGCGCCTTCCGCGTCTCACGAGCCGCCGCGCGGAGCTCCGGGTCGCCGGCGCCGAGGAACCCGAAGTCGGACCAGTGGGTCCCGGGGGCCGGGCGCCGGAGCCGCTGCATCGTCTCCCAGAAGCTGGCCGCGGTGAGGTACACGCGTGTCCACGCGGAGAACGCCGCGAAGTCGGAACGGAATCGGTACGCGGGACCGATCAGCCCGTCGATGTGATCCGCCTCGGTCGCGAGCAGACGGGCGTACAGGTCCAGCGCCCACGGATCGGGTCCGCCGGGGCGGGTGAGGATCCGGGCGAGTCGTTCCACCCCGACGAGGCTCCAGGCGATCCCGGTCGAGAACATCGGGCTCGAGAAACGGAACGCGCTCGGCAAGCGCGCCCACCCCTCGCCCGCGGCGGCGGGCGAGCGACGCTGGAGCCGCGCGACCGTCGAGGTCGGCCGGGCGGCCACGGCGGACCCGAACTGCCGTCGTAGCGTGGGATAGCGCGACAGGAGCTCGGCCCACGCCGTCCCGGGGGACGCCCCGAGCAACGACGACGTGTCGGGGTGATCGTGGTCGAGCACGAACCCCGCGGACACCACGCCGTGATCGAACGGCAGGACGTACATCCAGCCCTCTTCGAGGAGGTGGTGGACGGCGGCTCGCTCCTCCGGGTAGGGCGCGTCCGAGAAGGAAGCCCCGTCGGCGCCCTCCGCGAACCGGCCGACAGCTTCGAAGTGACCGAAGACGAGCCCGGTGCGGACCGGCGTTCGACGGCTGTCGACGTGCTCTCCGCCCTCCGGCGTCATCGCGCGACCCCCACCGGCATCGACGACGAAGCTCGCCTCGATCGCGAGCGGGGCTCCGGCGTACGTCGTCGAAAGCCGCCACCCGCCGGAGATCGGAACGGCCCCGTCCACCCGGCACCCCTCCAGGAGCTCCACCCCCTCGCGGACGGCTCGGCGCGCGAGGTAGTGATCGACGTCGGCGCGGACCCAGTGCGAATCGGCGACATCGTCGTCCGGGCTCGCCGCGAACGCGAGACGCGACTCGTTGCGGGGTCCGTTCGCGTACGCCGCGCCCCGGCGGTGCGCATAGAACGTAAACCCGCGCTTGAGACCGTGACCGACGCCGGGCAGCTCGCGGTTCCACCGGCGATACGACGCGAGTCGGAGCAGATCCGGGAGATCGTACTCGGCGGACAGACGCTCGAGGCTGATCGACGCCAGCGGGGTCGAGGACTCGCCGAGCGCGAACCGGGGGTGTCGGGCACGCTCGAGAAGGAGTACGCGCACCCCACGAGCCGCCAGCGCCCGCGCCAGGATCGTCCCGGCGAAGCCCGACCCGACGATGGCGACGGGGAGCGTCACGTCGCCTCGCAGCCACACTCGGTCGGCGGCGTCGCCCGTCCCGTCCGGTTCATGGCCGCCAGGTTGGCGAGGCGACGATCACCGCACGCGTCGCACGCCGAGAACGACGCCGCATCCCACAGGTCGGCCTCGACGATCCCCGACCCACCGATCGCCCGGATCGCGTCGGACAACGCGACCTCGAGGTCGTACAACCGGACGTCCGCGAGCTCACCCTCTTGGCGGAGCCGAGCCAACGCACCGTTTTCGGCGCGCAGCGGGATCAGGCTCGCCCGATCCGCTCCGCTCTCGATGGCGTGGATCACCGAGCGGACGGCCCACGACGCGAACTCCTCGCGAGTTACCCAGGGGAGACCCACCAGCACGAACGCGCGGACGCCCACGCCCCGCGCGCGGGCGCGGCGGGTCGCGCCATCGAAATCCGCGACCGTCATCCCATCCTTGAGTCTGGGGAAGACGTCGGGGTGGACCGTCTCGAGCCCCATCGCGATCTCCAACCGACCGCGGAGCAACGACTGGAACTCGTCGCACGCCGCGCCGACGAGCTTGGGGTGCGTCTCTACCGTGACCCGTTCGAACGGGCCGCACAGCTCGGCGATCGTCGGGACGTCCGCCGCCGGCACGGCCCTTCGATCGAAGAAGTTGCTCGCGTTGTAGAGCTTGATCGCCGCGTCCGGCTCGATCCCTCCGGCGCGACCGATCGCCGTCTCGAGCTGTCGAGGCAGGGCACCTTCGGGGGTCGAGCCTTCCAGCGTGTGCTGCCACAGATCGCAGAACAGGCACGCGAAAGGGCACTCGGCTCCGGCGAGGAAGACCGTGAGCGCTCGCCTCTGCGGTGGATCCGTGACGCGCTCTCCACCGATCGACGCGCCCGCCCCCGCGGGCCGAACGGCCCGTTCCACATCCCAACGCTGCCCGAGCGGAAGCCGGGGATCGTGCGCTGGTTTGGCGGGCCGTTCCGCTCGCACGGCCGCGCGCGAAACGCTCACGGCGTCGGCGTCGGCTTGAACACCGCGCTTTCGCGCCGACTCGACGTCAGGCGTGGAGCGACTGGAAGACGCGTCGGTACTCGGCTTCCCCCAACCCGAACGGCGCCGCGGTCGCGGCGACCGCGCCGTCTTGAAATCGGCGCTTCGGGAACACCGGCATCTCGGTGTCGAGGTGCTGGCGGACGCCGCTCGCGACGACTCGCCCCTTGAGGTCGTACAGGGCTTCGTGCGAGCCACCGGTGAGCTCGGCGAACGGTATCGCTTCGGACACCGCGACGACGCGCGGGGCGGCGAGCGGCGAGAAGGTTCGGAACCCGAGATGACGAGCGGGTTGATAGCCGCGCACGCAGCCACGGCTCATGCCGCCGCTGTACGTGAGCGAGTGCTTGATCGCATCGACCCCCCATCCCTCGTGATAGAGCATGCGGTTGTCGACCACGCTTCGGATCGTGAGCTTGGGGTTCTCCTCGATCGGGTAATCCTTGAGGTTCTCGTCCCCGCCATCGCCGTCCACCAGGAATCGCCAGCTCGGATAGCGCTCCCGAATTCCGCCCAGCAGGGCGAGCGACACGGCGGCGCACTCCACATCGAGCGGCTTGTAGTCTTCGATCACGCGCACGGCCGCGAGCGGATCGACCCGTGCACGCGTGACCTCGATGACCTCCCCGAGGAGCTCGAGCTCGAGGGCCCGCAGGAACTCGAGCGCCTGACGCGCATCTTCGCCGCGGCCATCGACCGAGAGCGTGAACGCCTTGAGTCGCGACGGTGACTCGCCGCGCCCCAGCAGCGTCGCGTGGACGGCCAGCAGCACCGCTCCGCTGTCGATCCCGCCGGAGAACAGGACGCCGATCGGCGCGTCGCCCGGGATGACGTCGAGCCAGCGCGACGTCTCTTCGAGCAGCGCGCCCACGTACGCCCCGCCGATCGCGTCGACGTCGGGCTCCAGCGTGCCCCGCGGCGGGTCGAAGAACCGTCGGTAGACCGGGTTCGGATCGGGGCAGCCGATCAGCCGGATCTCGAGCACGTGGTGGGCGGGGACCATCCGGGTATACGACGGGTGGAACTGATCGCCGTAGCCCGCCGCCTCGAGGCAGTCCCGGATCGCGTCGATCCGGTCGGACACGACGAGCAGCGGGCCGTCGGTCTCCTTGGCGAGGAAGTACCGCATGGGGCGATCCAGACTCCGCGCCATCCGCACCGTCTCGCCGTCCCGCGCCAACAACGCGAACGAACCCTCGAGCGCCAGCGTCGAGCCCGGATCGTCCTCGAGCAGCGTTTGGCTCGCGCGTTCCGGATCGACGCCACGCAGGTCCTGCGACTCGTCTTCGATCAGGTTGATGATCCTGGCCACGTACGACTGCCGCATGTCGTCGCTCCGTTCTGGTTCGGTGCCACGCGTCGCTCTCGCGCGGGCGCTCATTGTACCCTAGGCTCGGATCGGCTCGCCACTTGGCCCCGCCGGGGCCTTTCCCTCTTCGCTCGGGCTCCGCGTGAACGACGGACGGATCCAAGCCCCGACGCGTCGCGAGATCGTCTCGTGGGCGCTGTACGATTTCGCGAACTCCGCGTTCACGACGCTCGTCGTCACGTTCATCTTCTCGGCGTACTACGCCGCGCGGGTGGCGTCGGATCCGATCGAGGGTGCGATCTGGTGGACGCGGGCGGTCCAGGCCTCGGCAATCATCATCGCGCTCATCATGCCGGTGCTCGGCGCGATGGCGGACTACGGCGGTCGAAAGAAACGGTTCCTGCTCATCTCGACCGTCCTGTGCGTCTTCTTCACCGCGGCGCTCTTCTGGATGGGGCCCGGCGACGCCTGGATCGCCGCGCTGATCTTCGTGTTCGCCAACGTGGCGTACGAGGCGACGCAAGCGCTGTACAACGCGTTTCTACCCGAGCTCAGCACGCGGGAGAACATCGGGCGCGTCTCCGGCTTCGGCTGGGGGCTCGGCTACTTCGGCGGGCTGCTCTGCCTCGCCGTCGCGCTCGGGATGGTGAGCGGCTGGATACCGGAGACGGACGACCTCAACGTCCGCTCGACGAATCTGCTGACCGCGGTCTGGTTCCTCGTCTTCTCGATCCCGATGTTCGTCTTCCTACGCGAGCGTCAGCCGCCCCGATCAGCGCCGCTCGGCGAGTACGTCCGCATGGGATTCGGGCGCGTCCGCGACACGTTCCGGAATTTGCGGGAGTACCGACACGCCATCCGTCTGCTCATCGCGCGTCTCATCTACAACGATGGTCTCGTCACGATCTTCGCGATGGCCGCGATCTACGCCGGCGCGGAATTCGGCATGGGGACGAGCGACGTGCTCGTGCTCGGCATCGTCGTCAACGTCGCGGCCGGCATCAGCGCGATCGCATTCGGGTTTCTCAACGATCGGATCGGGGGGAAGCGAACGATCGCGATCACGCTCGTGGCCCTCATCGGCACCACCGTGCTCGCCTTCGTGGCGCGCGAGCCTCCGGCTTTCTGGACCGCCGCGATATTCTTGGGCTTGATGGTGGGACCGAACCAGGCCGCGAGTCGATCGCTCCTCGGCTCGTTCGTCCCCGAGAGCAAGCAGGGCGAGCTCTTCGGGTTATACGCGTTCTCCGGCAAGCTCGCGTCCGTGCTCGGGCCGCTGTCGTACGGCTTGGTCCTCGATGCGACCCGCAGTCACCGCTGGGCGCTCGCCTCGATCCTGGTCTTCTTCGTCATCGGGCTCGCGTTGCTCGCGCGCGTGGACGAAGCCGAGGGCATCGCGATGGCCGAGGGCGCGCGGCTCTAGTCGTCCACGGCGCTCAGGGTCAAGACCGGTATCAGCACCGCGTCGAGCCGCACCGGAGTCACGTGACATTCGTCCGCGGTCACGGTGATGTTGGCTGTGGACCAGGTCGCGAACCCGTCCTTCTCGATCGTCACGTCGTACGTGCCGGACCGCTCGCCCGCCCCCACCATCCGGACCGAGTCGAAGCTCTGGAGCGTGTCCGCGAACGAGCCGTCGATCGCGACCCCGACCGCGCCCTCGGTGCCCGGCCCCCCGGATCCCTCGTGCACGTCGACGATCAGCCCATACACGAACTCATCGGTACATACGATCGGCTCCGGCGTGTCGCCGCAGGCGGAGCCGGCCATGACCGCGGCTACCGCAAGCGGTCGCACGACGTCCCGACGTGGCCGGGTTCCTCTCCGCTTTCTCATCTATAGCTCCACTACTACCTGACGATTCGACAAGCCGTCACCCCACCGAGTGCGACGTCCCACCCCACCGCGCTCGAAAGCCGGAGAAGCGGGGACGACCGCCGCGCGCGGAGTCGTTCCGCGGAGCGCGCAGGAAATCGCGACGGCCGTCCACCACCGCTTTTGCCTTCCGATCTATGTTCAAGGCGATGGGAACAGCGTCGCCTCCAAGCTCACCGGGGTCACGTGGCATTCGTCTTCCGTCACCACGATCCCGTCCGCGGACCAGGTCGAGAAACCGAATCGGGACACCGTCGTACAGACGGGGCCGATCGGATCCGAGTCACCGCACGCCACGACCCGAGCGCACCCAACGCTGTCGCCATCCACCGCCTGAACATCATCCCGCTCCTACGCCGCACACAGTGGGTGCGTTTTCTCTCGTTCTTCGTCACGCTGGGAACGAACGTCCGAGACGATCCTTGACACCCGCGTTCGACACATCTCGTAGGGAGACCCGACTCGGTTGACCCGACGGCGGTTCGCCGTCTAGCCTGCGAGACCACGGGACCGACCCCGTAGCAACATCTTGGGAGGAACGCGATGCGCACCACGAAATCGAGACTCGCTCCGCCCGCCGCGGTCATCGGCGGGTTCTTTCTCGCCGGTTGTTTCGCCTGCGGCCAGGACGGCTCGAGTGCCGACAGCGAGCTCGATGGCGTCCGCGAGGGCCTGAGCGACGCCGCCGCCGGTCTCGGCGCGGCGGCCGAAGCCATGCGCGCCGCCGTGGAAGACATGGCCGAAGGGCCGCGCGTTTCGAGACCGCTCAACTTCCGGGAGTTCGACGCGTTCTTCCGCGACGACATCGGCGACTTCACGCTGGTGTCGCGAGAGGGCTCGACGCAGGGGATGGCCGGTTTCGACGTGTCCTCGCTCAAGCTCCGGTACGAGCGCGCCGATGGTGCGACGATGAACGTCGAGCTCCTCGACATCGGTGCGCTGCCCGTCGCCGCGTTCACGGGCGTCGTCTCGTGGGCCGACTATTCGGTCGACGAAGAGAGCGACCGCGGTTGGCGACGAACCACGGACTACGATGGTCACCCCACGTTGGAGGAGTTCCGGCTGCGCTCGCCCCGCGACGACATCGGGACGGCCGAGTTGAGCTCGATCATCGCCGAGCGCTTCGTGCTCCGAGTCGAGGGGCGCAACGTGACGTGGGACGACCTACTGTTCTTCCGACAGGAAATCCCGACCGGAGATATCGAGGCCCGTCAGGACGATGAGGGCGAGGAGTTCGACTACCGCTAGCGGGTCCGGGCCACCTCGGTACGTCCGGAGGTGGACGCTGCTGCGAGAGGGGAGCGGGGGCCGTGGAGGCCCCCGCTCTTCGTTTGGTCTAACTCGTGGCGCGGGGCGGGGTGCGGACGATCACACCAGGGACCCCCGCTTCGCGTAGTCTGCGATTGAACTCCGCGACATCGGTGTCGATGATCCGCTGAAGCTCGCTCAGGTGCGTCCCGAGCTCGGCCTCGAGCTCCTCCGCGCGCGTCGCGGCCACTCGGTTCGGTCGATCGTACGTCGAGAGGATGTAGCCGTAGAGATTCGCGATCTCGTTGTCGAGCATGGGTGGGAAGTTGAGCGGGTCCTGACCCGACTCGTTCTGGGTCTGGAAGAGCTCTTCCTCCACGCCTGACAGCTTCTCGCCCGTCTCCTCCGCCATGTCACCGAACTCGTCGCCGAACCCGGCGTCCTCCGCCGTCCGCGCGATATCGGACATCTGGGAGCGAACCGAACGAAGGTCACGCACCGCGTCGTGCGACTGCTCCAGCATGCCGCGGACGCGGACCATCAGATCGTATTGGGCCCGTAGATCCGCCACCGTCACCTGATCGGCGACCCGCGGGTCGATCTGGACCGCGAGGCTCCGGGTTTGCGACGACTCCCCGCTCGAGAGCCGCACCTGATAGGAGCCGGGCACCGCCGGAACGCGACCGGTGAAGCCCCAGATTCGGGCCTCGTCGATCATGTCGGGGCCTTCTTCCTGGAGATTCCAGAACAGGCGGTTGAGCCCGGCCGACGCCTCGAGCCGATCCGGCGACCAGTCGGACGAGCGACCGATCGCGCTCTTCGCTTCGTCGTCCCACGAGCCCGGGTTCGTCGAGTAGACTCGGGCGACGCGGCCGGCCGAATCCAGGATCTCGAGATTCACCGTCTCCTCGGGATCCTCGGCGAGCGCGAAGTAGATGGTGGCGCCGTTGGGAAACACGCTCTGCGCGCGGATCGCGTCGCGCGGCGCGTAGAGGTGCATGTCGGCGGCGAGCTCCGCTCCGGTCATCTGCCGGAGCGGCGTGTAGTCATCGAGGATCCAGAACGACCGGCCCTGCGTCCCCATCACCAGATCGCCCCGGTGGATCTGCATGTCGGTGATCGGGGTGATCGGAAGGTTCTGCTGGAAACGTTGCCAGTTCATCCCGGCATCGAAGCTCACGTACAGACCGCGCTCCGTGCCGGCGAACAGCAGCCCCTCGCGGACGGGGTCCTCTCGGATAACGCGGACGAAGTGCCCGGGCTCGATCCCGTTCGTGCCGAGACGCGTCCACGACTGACCGTAGTCGTCGGTCCGGTACATGTACGCGCCCTCGTCGGCCATGCGGTAGCGATACGCGGCGACGTGCGCGCGTCCCGGACCGTGCGCCGACAGATCGATGATGTTGACCGTCGAGAACTCGGGGAGATCCGGGGGCGTTACGTCCTGCCAGCTCGCGCCGTCATCGCGCGAGATGTGCATCAGACCATCATCCGTTCCCACCCAGAGGACGCCCTGCTCGTGCGGCGACTCCTCGAACGCGAACACCGTGCCGTAGACCTCGACGCCCGTGTTGTCCCATGTGATGCGTCCGCCTGCGTGCTCCATCTTGGTCGTGTCGTTCCGCGACAGATCCGGGCTGATCGTCTCCCACGAGTAGCCACCGTCTCGCGTGCGGTTGACGAACTGGGACGTGTGGTAGACGACATCCGGATCGTGCGGGGAGATGCGGATCGGCGCGTTCCATTGGAAGCGATGCTTGAGCGTCTTCGGCGCCTGTCCGAGCTGGAGCTGCGGGTAGATGAGCATCTGCCGCACATCGCCGCGCGCCCGATCCACGCGGTTGATGCTGCCCCCGTAGCACCCGGCATACGTCACGTTCGGATCGCGCGGATCGATCGCGATGTGACCGCTCTCGCACCCGCCGACCGCCGACCAATGCTGCGCGGGCTGGACCGCGGGCATGTTCCGGCTCGGCACCATGATCGTCGAGTTGTCCTGCTGCGAACCGTACACGCGATACGGGAACTGATCGTCGACGAACACGCGGTACATCTCGGCGGTCGGCTGGTTGTAGTACGTCGACCAACTCTCCGCCCCCGTCGTCGTGACCTGCCCACCGCCGTCGTTCGCCACGACCTGGAAGTCCGGGTTCTCGTAGTTGATCCATAGATCGTGAACGTCGCCGTGCGGGACGCTGTAGTTCTGAAACGTCCGACCGCCATCGACCGACTTCATGTAGCCTACGTTCAGCGAATAGACCGTGTTCTCATCCACCGGGTCGGCATAGATGTGCGTGTAATACCAGGCGCGCTGCAGGTGACTGCGGTCGTCGTTCACGCGCGTCCACGAATCGCCACCGTCATCGGAACGGAAGAGCCCGCCTCGGTCCTCCGGCGCCTCGATCAACACCCACGCCCGGTCGGGGTTCGCGCGCGACACCGTCACGGCCGCTTTGCCGACGAGACCCGTGGGGAGCCCGCCCTCCAGCTTGTCCCACGTGTCTCCCCCGTCTTTCGAGCGGAAAACGCCGCCCTCCTCGGAGCCCGAGATCGCGGTCCAGGGCTTTCGCTCGCCGCGCCACGCGGCGGCGAAGATGATCCGCGGGTTCTCGGGGTTCATGGCCAGATCCACGACGCCCGTCGTGTCGGAGATGAAGAGCACTTTCTCCCACGACTCGCCGCCGTCCTGGGTCCGGAAGACGCCGCGATCGGGGTTCGGTCCGAACGGGTTCCCGAGGGCCGCCACGAACGCGACGTCCGGGTCATCCGGGTGCACCTCGATCCGGCCGATCTGCCCGGCCTCCGGGAGCCCGACGTGCGCCCAC
>JAKSCH010000460.1 GCA_022360695.1 Gemmatimonadota bacterium | reverse complement strand
AGCAGGCTCCTTACCGCCGAAGAGAGCTTCGTTAACCGCCGGCTGGCCAAGCTTTACGGGATCGAGGATTTTCAAGGTGAAGGCTTTGTGCGGATGCGTCTGCCGCCCAATCGACGTGGTCTGCTCGGGCACGCGAGCTTCCTCACGGCGGCCGTCCCCCTGCTCCGATCGTACGACGCGACGGCGACGATGTACGTGGTGACGGGACACCTCGAGGACGATACGCCGTTCAGCATGATGCTCGTCCGCGACGTCCTGAAGCGGTCGCGGGCGTCCGGGCTCGCCACGCCGCTCCCGGAGATCGAGGGGATCGCAGATCCGGATCTGGATGAGCCGGCACAGCGGGCTCGCTTCGAGGCGGCCGTGATCGCCCGCATGAAGTCGCTGCCCCCCAGCTCGGTCGAGCGATGCGAGTTCGCGCGGCGGGTGGGAGCGGCGCTCGGGGTCGAGGTCGACGCGTTGATCGAGCGCAGGATCTGGGGGGTGCTCACCCCGGCCGAGATCCGATCGCTGTCCGACGATGGCTTCGACA
The DNA here is from genome assembly GCA_022360695.1 of Gemmatimonadota bacterium. Lineage (GTDB taxonomy): Bacteria > Gemmatimonadota > Gemmatimonadetes > Palauibacterales > Palauibacteraceae > Palauibacter. The sequence continues at coordinate 6,782 of JAKSCH010000460.1, read as the reverse complement.
TGCAGGTGCACGGGCATACGCACCTCGAGGTCACGGACTACCCGGACGATGTGCTCGGAGAGGTCGAGCGGTGCCGCGAGATCCTCGAGGAGATCACGGGGAAACCGGCGCGGGACTTCTGTTATCCCTCCGGGCGTTGGACCCGTGCGGCCTGGGAGCCGCTCTCCCGCGCCGGGATGCGGAGCGCCACGACCACGCGGTTCGGGCCCAACGGGCCGGAGACGCCGCTTCTCGCCCTCCGGCGCAACCTCGACTCGGAGAGCGTCAGCCAGCTCGAGTTCGAGTACGAGCTGTCCGGACTCCACTGGCTGCTCTGGTCGCTCCGACATCGAGACCGACGCTGGATCCCGAGCGAGCGGACGGCATCGTACGACGAGGCGCCCGGCGTCTTCTGAACCGGGGCCACGAGGCCCGAGACGGAACGCGCTCGCGCGTCGCGGGCAGAGACGCCCGCCGTGCGACGGTCAAGTCGTACCGATGACGCCGGCCGCGGCGAGCTCGGAGATCCGCGTCGACTCGTACCCGAGCAGCCCCGACAGGACTTCGTGCGTGTGTTGTCCCAGCTCGGGCGCCGGTCGGCCCGTGATGTCGGGCGCGTCCGACATCTGAAGCGGGGTCCGGGCGAACTGGAACTCGCCGAGATCCGGATACTCGATCGACATCAACGTGCCCCGTGCCGCGAGCTGCGGACACGCGAACAGGTCGTCCGCCGTCTGGATGGGGCCCGCGGGTACGCCGGCGGCCACCAGGCGCTCGACCGCCTCGTCGCGGGTGAGCTCCGCGAAGAACGACTCGACGATCGGATCCAGAAAGGCCCGGTTCGCGGCCCGAGCCGGTCCCGTCCGCGATCGCTCGTCGTCGATGAGATCCGGTCGGCCCATGACGTCGCACGCGCGGCGCCACATCGTCTCGTCCGGGATCGTGAACGCGATGAACCCATCGCGCGTCGCGAAGGCGCCGCGCGGGTAGAGCGCCCGCGGACGACCGCGCTCGGGCGAACGCCCCGTCACGGATCGAAGCGCGACCATGCCCTCGTTGAGGGAGATCATGTTGTCGTACATGGCCGAATCCACGAACTGCCCGCGACCCGTCGTCGCGCGGGCGATGAGCGCCAGCGCGACCCCGTAGGCGGCGGCGAGACCCGAGAAGATGTCCGGCATCCCGTACACGGTCGGCGATGGCGGTTTGTCCTCGAACCCCACGACGTGCATGATCCCGCCCATCGCCTCGGCGACGATATCGAAGGACGGCCGCTCGTCGAACGGCCCTTCGCGATCCGGGAGCCGACCGAACCCCGAGATCACCGCATAGATGAGCCGCGGGTTGAGCTCGGACAGGGCGTCGTACCCGAGGCCGAGCCGATCGACCGACCCGGGTCTGAGGTTCTCGACCACGATGTCGGCGTTCCCGACCAGCTCGCGATAGATCGAGCGCCCCGTCTCGGTCTTGAGGTCGAGCGCGACGCTCTTCTTGTTGCGGTTGTAGCTCATGAAGCCGACGCCCATGCGTCGAGCCGCCGCTTCGGCGAACGGGGGGATCTGACGCCGAGGGTCGCCCGTGCCGGGTCGCTCGATCTTGATGACCTCCGCGCCGGCGTCCGCGAGCGCGAGCGTGCAGTACGGCGCCGAGACGTACTGCTCGAGACCGATGACGCGGATGCCGCCGAGCGGACGCCTCGACTCGTCTCCGCTCACGTCGGCTCGCGGTCTTCCCGGCGGGTCCGCATCAGCTCGTGAGCGACGTCGTCTTGTAGCGGTCGAACCAGGCGACGATGTTCGCGATCTTCGCGATGAGCTGGCTGGGGCGTCGGCTCATGTCGTGCGATGCGCCGGGCAACCGCACCACCGCCGTCTCGACATCGAGCAGCTTGAGCGCGTGGAAGAACTGATACGTCTCGGACAGCGGCGTCCGCAGGTCTTCCTCCCCCGTGATCAGCAGCGTCGGCGTCTTCACGTTCCCCACCAGCGAGATCGGAGAGAACTCCAGATAGGCATCGGGATTCTCCCACGGCAGACCTTCATACCGTGAGTGGTAGTATCCGTACCAATTGTCCGCCGTGAGGACCTTGCTGTACCAGTTGACGACCGGCTTCTGTGGCGCCGCGGCTCGGAATCGATCCGTCTTCCCGATGATCCAGGCGGACATGATCCCACCCGCGCTCCCGCCGGTCACGAAGAGGTTGTCTTCGTCCACGTAGCCGAGGTCGACGACCGCGTCCACGCCGGACATCAAGTCGTCATAGTCGTTGCCGGGATAATCGTGGTAGAGGAGATCGCCGAACTCCTCGCCGTAGCTCGTGCTGCCGCGAGGGTTCGCGTAGAGCACGACGTATCCGGCGGAGGCGAGAAGCTGCATCTCGGCGGAGAACCGGTCGCCGTAGTTCGAGACCGGCCCGCCGTGGATCTCGAGGATCAACGGATACGTGCGGCTCTCGTCGAACCCGGGCGGCTTGACGATCCAACCGTGGATCGGCCGCTCATCGAAGGAGGAGCTCCACCAGATCTCCTCGACCGACGCGAGCTCGATCGAGGCGAGCAGATCCTCGTTGAGCCGCGTGATGCGCTCGGTCGACCCGTCGGGTGAGCCCACCGCGACGTCGCCCGGGTACTCCGGCCGCGTCTCGTTGAAGGCGAAGCGGCCGTCGCTCGCGACGCTGAACGAGCCGCCGCCGTACGGTCGCCCGTACGACGTCCCCCCGACGTCGTCGGCGAGGACGCGGATGTCGCCGTCGAGCGTGACGAACGCGATCTTGGTGTTCCCCTCGTCGTCGTACTGGGCGTAGACGCCGCTCCCGTCCGCGGCCCACCGTGGGCTCGACACGCTGCGATCGAGATCGCCCGTGATGACGCGCGCGTCCGACCCGTCGGCGTTCATCGCGTAGAGCCGCGTCACCTGATACGTGCGAACGCGGTCGTCGTATCCGAGGTACGCGATCGTGCTCCCGTCGGGGGACACCGCGGGGCTGTGATCCGGTCCGTCCCGCGTCGTCAGCGGCGTGATCGTTCGGTCGGCGATCGAGACGCGGTACAGCTCCGAGTTCCGGTAGTCGTGCTCCCAATTCTCGTTTCGGTTCGATGAGAAGACGAGGTGCTCGCTGTCCGGCGTCCAGGCGGCCGCGCTTCCGTGCTGAAAGTCGCCGCTCGTGACTTGAACGGGCGTACCGCCCTCGACGGACAGGACGAACAGGTGGTTGAAGCCGAAGTCCAGATACCCCACGCCATCCTGCCGATTCTTGAAGCGATCCTCCATGATCGGCGGGTCGGCCCACGTGGCGCCCTCCGGCGGACGCGGCGGAGCGACCAGAGAGGGCGGGTCGTAGGGGACGAGCATGTTGAACGCGAGGTGTCTGCCGTCCGGTGACCAACGTAACCCGCGCGGCGACTCGAGAAGCTGGGTGAGCGTCGCGGTCTCGCCGGTGTCCATCCACCGCACGTGGATCTGCCCGTCGTCCACGTAGGCGAGCTTGTCCCCGGCCGGCGACCAGCGGGGCGAGGCGCCGGCCGCGAGGCGACGGTGATCCGAGCCGTCGCTCCCGATGATCCAGATCTCGGATCGTTTGCGGTCCTCCATGATGTCCATCGACGTGCGCACGTACGCGACGTGCTCCCCCGACGGAGAGATCTGCGGATCCGCGGCGTACTCGAGCCCGAACACGTCCATGTCCTCGAAACGCTCCGCCCCCTGCCCGACGACTGGCGAGGCGCCCAGGCAGATGCCGAACGCGAGGGCGCTGAGCGAGGGACGGCAGACCCGTGGAAGCGCGATCATATGGCTCTCCTTGAGGAACGCGGCCGTGGCCGGGTGTCGGCGGCTCGAGTACGCGAGCTATAGTTGTCCTCCGGCAACCCCAGCGCTACACCGTCGACGAGGAGATCCCGATGCGTCGTGGTTCGGCTGCCCTGCCCGTTCTGATGCTCGTGGCCGCCTGCGGGAACGAGGCGGAGACGAATCCCGCTCGGCTCGCGAGTCCGAGCGACGTCACCGACGAGGTCCTCGAGGCGGCGGCACCGAACGGCGATTGGCTGATGTACGGCGGCAACTACGCCGAGGACCGGTTCAGCACGCTCGACCAGATCACGAAGGAAAACGTCGACCAGCTCGGTCTCGTCTGGAGCTACGACTTCGATCTCCGGGGCGGCGTCGAGACGACCCCGCTGGTCGTCGGCGGCGTGATGTACGCGAGCGGGCCGTGGAGCGTCGTCCACGCGATCGACGCGCGTACCGGCGAGCGGCTGTGGCGCTACGACCCGGGGGTCCCGCGTATCCGCGGCCGGCTCGCCTGCTGCGACGTGGTCAACCGCGGCGTCGCCATGTACGAGGGCAAGATCATCGTGGGCACGCTCGACGGCCGACTCGTCGCGCTCGACGCCGCGACCGGCGAGGTCGTCTGGGACGCCCTCACGATCGATCCGAACGAGGCCTACACCATCACCGGCGCGCCCCGCGTCGTGCAAGGGCTCGTGATCATCGGCAATGGCGGCGCCGAGTACGGGGTCCGCGGATACGTGTCGGCGTACGACGCGGACACCGGCGAGATGGCCTGGCGCACGTACACGGTCCCCGGGGATCCGGCCGATGGCTTCGAGTCCGACGCGATCGAGATGGCCGCCGCGACCTGGAGCGGCGAATGGTGGATCGCCGGCGGGGGCGGCACGGCGTGGGACGGCATGGCCTACGATCCGGGTCTCGACCTGCTCTACGTCGGGACCGGGAACGGGTCGCCGTGGTCGCGGAACCTCCGGAGCCCGGGGGGCGGCGACAATCTCTTCCTCGCCTCGATCCTCGCGCTCCGACCGGCCACGGGCGAGTACGTCTGGCACTTCCAGACGACCCCCGGAGACCACTGGGACTACACGGCGGTCCAGCCGCTCACGCTCGCCGACATCGAGTTCGACGGACGGATGCGGCGCGTCATCATGCAGGCGCCCAAGAACGGCTTCTTCTACGTCCTGGACGCGGAGACGGGAGAGTTCCTGTCCGGACAACCCTACATCACGCTGAACTGGGCGGATGGCCTCGATCTCGAGACGGGACGACCGGTCGAGCGTCCCGAGGCCGTCCACACCGTCGATTGGACCGTGATCACGCCGGCGGCGCTCGGAGGCCACAACTGGCAGCCGCAGTCGTACAACCCGCTGACCGGTCTGATGTACCTGCCGATCCAGGAAGGGTGGGTCGAGCGGTCCGAAGATCCGGACTGGGAGTTCACCGATCTACAGATCGCCGATCACTCGTTCGGTCCGGCCGTGAACAACCTCGGTCATCGGAGCCGCTCGGCCGGCCGCGACGACCCGGGGTTCCTGATCGCGTGGGACCCGAAGGCGCAGGAGCCCCGCTGGAGCGTCGAGCTCGCGGGCTACTGGAACGGGGGCACGATGACCACCGCGACGGGCCTCGTCTTCCAGGGTGGCGGCGATGGTCGGTTCGTGGCGTACGACGGCGAGAACGGCGACGCGCTGTGGGAAGCGTCGACCCACCTCGGCATCCTGGGAGGACCGGTCACGTATCTCGTCGATGACCAGCAGTACGTCTCCGTAGCGGCGGGCTGGGGTGGCGCGAGGGGTCGCAGCGGCGCCCCGTACGGCGAGGCCGCGAACTACGAGCAGAGGGGCCGGTTGTTCACGTTCGCGATCGGGGGCACGACGCCGATCCCCGCGGCGCGCACGAAACGCCCCTTCTTCGTGCCCGACCTGGAGCTTCCGACCGACGAGACGGCGCTCGCCGCCGGACGACGTCTGTACGGTCAGTATTGCGGGAGTTGTCACGGGGCTCGCGGCGGCTCCGAGGGCGCGATGCCCAACCTCCAGCGGTCCACCGCGATCACCCACCGGAACTTCGAGCGCATCGTGATCGAGGGGAGTCGCGAGGAAGAGGGGATGCCGTCGTTCACGGGTCTTCTCGACGCGGACGAGGTGCGGCTCATCCAAGCGTATGTGGTGTCGGGCGCGCGCGCGTCGCTCGCCGAGGCCAGCGCGGCCGATGCATCCCCCGACTCGCACGACTGAGGTCGGCGCCGTCGGGAAGCGGCCGACCGGAGAGCCGAGGCCGCGGTCAGATCGGAACGTCATGTCAACCATGAACACGAGGACAACGAACGATGCGGAAAGCACTCTTGGTCGTAGCGGGGCTCGGGCTGGCGGTCGGCATGGCGAGTGACCTGTCGGCCCAGGGCCGAGAGTACGTGAACCCTCGGCACGCCGACGACGACGGCTTGCCGTTCAGCGGTGCCGTCTGGGTCGGCGACCTCCTCTTCCTGTCCGGGACGCTCGGGCTCGAGAACGGACGTCCGCCATCGGATGCCCGCGAAGAGGCGCGGCTCGTCATGGAGAGCCTCAAGGGCACGATCGAGGCCGCCGGGCTCACCATGGATGACCTGGTCTCCGTCCAGGTCTTCTGCTCGGACGTCGATCTCTACGACATCTTCAACAGCGTGTATCGCACCTACTTCACCGGGAACTTCCCGGCGCGCGCGTTCCTCGGATCCGGCCCGTTGCTGTTCGGCGCGCGATTCGAGGTCCAGGGCATCGCTTCGCGTAACTGACCGGACCGGGCAGGCCGAGCCCGGTCTCGCTCGACGTCGGCGAGAGACCGCCGCACCGTTGCGGACAGCCGCCGCGAGGCGGTCAGCGGACGATGATCGTGTGCTCGATCGCGACCGTGTCTCCGTTCAAGCCGACGCCGTGCAGGATGATCCTGGCAACGCCACTCATCCCGATCCTGGGGCCGGCCGATCGGAGGACGGGGGTCGGCGCGACATCGGGACAGTCTTCCCGTATGAACGT
>JAKSCH010000443.1 GCA_022360695.1 Gemmatimonadota bacterium | reverse complement strand
GCGACCCGACCCTCTTGCGTACCTCGGCGACCACCTGTTCGCGCCGTCCGTTCTTGCCGGCCTCGATCGGGTCGGCATCGATCTCGGCCATCTTGGCCGCGATCAGGTCCTTCGTTTCCTGCTTGTTCTCACGGATGTGTTGATACTCCCAGAGGTACGCGTACTCCCACGGGATCGTTCGGAGGAAGGGCGCGTCGATCTGGAGCACGATGCGAAGACCGCTTTCGGCATCCGGCTGTCGGTGGACCGCGGCCAGGCTCTTTTGCAGCATGCGCCGGACGTTCTGGGGGAAGAGCATGTCCCCCAGCATCTGACCGAACTCCGTCAGATCATCGATGTCGAGGTAGTGTGTCTTCTGCGTGGTTCGGGGACGCTCCATGATCTCGAGATACCGGACGACATCCCGGAGGAACGTCGATTCGTCCGGAGCCGCCATCCGACCCACCGGGGAGCTTACCACCTCCACCAGGAATCGACCGCGATTCCAGTCGCGCAACCGGATCGTGAAGTTGGAATAGATCATGTGCTGATCCTTCGTGACGTTGGTTTCACCTTAGCCCCCCCTCGCTCGAATCCCTTCGAACCGCGGGTCGCCGCGAAGCGCGTCGAGCCACTGATCACGCTCGATGGTCGTGAGACTGTAGCCGCGCTCGACCGCCTCGCCAATGAGCGCGAAGGCCGGGTCCCAGTCACCGAGAACGGCGTATACGCGCCCTCGGTAAAACACGTTGTAGTTGAATCGCGTCGGCTCACGTGCCGCGAGCTCGAGATATGCCGTGGCTCGAGCGGAGTCTCCACGGTGCGCGAACGCTTCGGCGAGACCGACGAGCAGGTCCTCGTCCCTGGCGTTCACTTCCAATAGCGGGGTGGCGATCTCGATGACCCGCTCCCACGATGCTCGCGACAGGTCGGCTCGACCGCTCCAATGAGCCGCGTGCGCGAGCCATCGCGTCGTCCACCAATCGTTCGGGTGTCGGTCACGCGCCTCGAGCAGCACATCGAGCGCCGAATCGTATCGCTGTTGCCTGAGGTAGAGGTACCCGAGATTCGAGTACGCTCGAACGACGCCGGTTCGATCGATCAGGCTCCGGAGGAGGCTCTCCGCCTCGACTTCACGGTCCGACAGGATGAGTGAGAGCGATAGTCCGAGCTCTCCCAGGAAGTTGTCCGGTGCCAGGACACGCACTTGTTCGAAATGGGGGATCGCTTCTTCGTGGCGGTCGCGGTACGCGAGGAACGTCGCGAGCTCCCCGTGATACACCCACATGCCCGGCTCCAAACCGATGGCGTCGAGATACCGTCGTTCGGCACGCGCCAGATCGCCTTGCGACTCGGATACGCGGGCCAGCCAGCGGTGCGTCTCCGCGGAACGGGGCTCGAGGTCGAGGGCGCGTCGGAGCGCGCTCCCGGCCTCGTCGATTCGTCCCGTTTGCAGGTATACGGCCGCGAGGGGGACGAGGACCGAGGGCTGGTCTTCTCCCGCGGTTCGCGCCTCCGAGCAGCGTGCGAGTCCCCGACGGGTGTACGTCGTGTCGTTCGTCTGGCGTCCCCGCTCGAAGAGCGCCTCGCAGAGCCCCGCGAGCGCAGGGGCGTACCCGGGATCCTCTGCCAGCGCCTCCTCGAAGAGGCTGATCGCCGAGGTCAGGCTGGTCGGGAGATTGTAGCCGGCCCTCAGGTACCCTCGGCCCTGCGCCGTGTAGTTGAACGCGTTCGGGCTGGCCGGGCGATCGCTCTCGAACGCTTCCGTGATCCCCGATCGCGGCGCCAGACTCAAGAGTCGTGTCAACGCGGCGGGGAGGGCGTCGAAGAAGGACGAGTCCTCCGGCATCGGCAGTCGCTCGGACGTGAGGTGGCGCAGCTGCGCTTGCGTCGGGTCCGCGAGAACGAGCTCGACTCCGCGTCCGCCGACGCTCGTGACCGAGACGCTGACCACGCGGTTCACGCCGAACAACTCCCGTGCCTGCGTGGCGCTACCGATGTCCTGGTTCAAGATCTCGGAAGCCGGCACGACCCGAAGCGAGTCGGGGCCGTCCCCGAGTCGGGCCAGCGCGCTGGCCAGCGTATGGGTCAGCCCCTCGGCGATCGCGGATCCGTTCGGATCCGTCGGCACGTTCGTGGGGATGACGGCCACGAACGGGCGTGCCAGCGCCGGGCTGGCCGAGAACAGGCTCGCGAGCGTCCGTCGACTCACGGGGAGCAGCGCGACGAGCGCGAGGATCGCCGCGATCATCAGCGCGGCGATCACGCGGCGGTCGGCGCCGGAAGCCGGAGCCGGCCGCGAGGCCGAGGCGCTCCCCAGCGCCTCCGCCAGCTCCCCGGCGTCCGCGAACCGAAGGGCTCTCTCCTTCTGGAGACAACGCTGGATGGTGCCTTCCAGCTCGTTCGATATCGCGGCGTTCGTCGAGGTCGCGGACGGCACGTCATCGTGCATCACCGCGTAGAGGACCGCCGCGGGGTTCCCGGCCCGAAACGGTCGCCGCCCGGTCAGCATCTCGTAGAGCATCGCGCCGGTGGACCACACGTCTGATCGCGCGTCGACGCTCTTCCCCGCCACCTGCTCCGGACTCATGTAGTCGAGCGTGCCGAACAGCTCGCCGGTTCGCGTGAGCTGCTGGTCATCGACCTTCGAAAGCCCGAAGTCCAGGATCTTCGCGACGCCGTCCGTGGTCACGATCACGTTGGCGGGTTTGATGTCCCGGTGGACGATGCCGACCTCGTGCGCTTTGGCGAGCCCCCGCGCCACCTGTGAGACGTAGCCGACGGCCTCGTCGACGTTCAACGGGCCGCGCGCGATCTTCTCGTGAATCGTCTCGCCCTCGTAGTGCGCCATCGCGATGAAGGTCTCGCCCGTTTCGGCTTCGCCGATCTGGTGGATCGTGCAGATATTCGGGTGGTCGAGCGCCGACGCGGCGCGCGCCTCGGCGATGAAGCGTCGATGCGCGCCCTCATCTCCGTGCGACGCGGCGGGGAGGAACTTGAGCGCGACGGTGCGGTCGAGATCGAGATCGTACGCTTTGAAGACGACGCCCATCCCGCCGCGCCCGATGCATTCGTCGATCCGGTAGTGCGCGACCGTCGCACCGATCAGATCCGAGATGCCGAGCGGCGGAGCGTCAGGATCAGGCGGCGGCCCGTCGCTCCGGCTGCGCGACGCTTCGGGTCCGGCGTTTCGGTCGGGGTCGTCGCCCATGGAAGCCTGCTCCTACGGGGTTGGACGCGTAAGGTGGCAAGACCGCCGGGCGCGGGCAAAGGGGCGTTCGCGCATCCTCGTCGCAGGAAGCCGTGCCGCGATGGGCCAGAAAGCCCGCCGACGTGACCCGGGGCGCCTCATCGCTCGCTCCCCGCGAAGGGGCGCCCCAGTTTCGGTGACGCGACAGCCTCGATCGATGCCGACAAGGAGACAGGGATGCCCAGCACCGACGCATGCGTCGAGTTTCTGCAACGCCTGATTCGTACCCGGTCGATGCCCGGGGAGGAAGGCGAGATCGCCGAGCTCATGGCGGCCGAGCTCAGACAGCTCGGCTACGACGACGTGTCGATCGATGCCGCGGGGAACGTGATCGGGCTCATCCGAGGCGAGGGCGATGGGCCTTCGGTGATGTTCAACACACACCTCGACCACGTCGACGCGGGCGACCCGAGCGATTGGCCGCACGATCCGTTCGGCGGTGAGATCCACGATGGCGTGGTGTGGGGACGAGGCGCCGTCGACATCAAGGGCCCCCTCGCGGCGCAGGTCTACGGCGTGGCCGAGCTGCTCGAGGGCCCTCGCCCCGCCGGCGACGTCTACGTGACGGCCGTGGTCCAGGAAGAGGTCGGCGGGCTCGGCGCGCGTCACATGGCCGAGACGCTCCACCCGGACCTCGTGCTCGTGGGTGAGCCGTGTCGCAACGAAGTTCGGCGAGGGCACCGCGGACGCGTCGAGCTCCAGGCGCGAGTGCGCGGGCGGATGGCGCACGCGTCCATGACCGACATCGGTCGGAATCCGCTCACCGTGCTCGGTCGTTTCTTGGGCGAGCTCGACGGTATGGATCACCCCCACGATCCCAACTTGGGGACGGCCACGATCGCCCCGACGCTGATCCGCACCGACCAGACGAGCGCCAACGTGATCCCGGGCGAGGCCTGGCTCACGCTCGACTGCCGCACGGTAGCGGGTCAGAGTGCGTCCACGATCCGCGATGTGCTACGGCCCATCCTGAAGACTTGCGAGATCGAGGGGACGACCGCGGAGATCCTGATCCCGGAAGACGACCGCGTGAGCTACGCGGGTCTCGAGATGACGTACGGCGCGGAGCACCCGGCGCTCTCGTTGCCGGCCGACCACGCGGCGGTCCAAGCCGCGGTCGAGGTGCTCACGGAGCCGCTCGGCGACGCGCCGCCCGTGGACGTATGGGACTTCGCGACCGACGGCGGACACTTCGCCGAGGCCGGGATGACCGTGGTCGGGTTCGGACCGGGCGACGATCGTCTCGCGCACACGGTAAACGAGCACATCCACATCGTGGAGCTCGAGCGGGGGGCGTGGGGGAACGCGGCGCTCGCGCGCGGTTGGGCCGAGCGCTACGCGGCCGCCTGACCCTCAGGTCGTGTCGAACTGGGCCACGTGCTCGGGGTCCATCGGCGCGGTCGCCAACGAGACCACGATCATGACGATGGTGTTGGCGACCACGCCGTAGACGCCCGGGTGGACCCCACCCCACGCCAGGTCGGGCCACCGCGTGAGCACCGCGACGACGCCACCCCCCGTGAGCAGGCCCCACAGGGCTCCCTGCCGGGTCACGCGCGGCCAGAGGAACGTGACGACGGTCAGCGGGAAGACCTGGGCGATCGGTCCGTAGCTGAGGAGCAGGAGCTCGACCAGGCTCAGGCCGGGGATCAGCGCGAGCAGATAGGAGAGGGCGCCGACCGCGATCACCAGCGTCCGGATCCACCGACGTTGCGTGGCGTCGTCCAGCGAGCCCGGACGTACGTTGCCCCAGAAGTCCTTCACGGCGACCGAGCCCGCGGCGTGGAGCAGCGCGTCGCCGGTCGACATCGACGCGGCCAGCGCGCCCGCGCAGAACAGCCCCACGATCAGCGGGGGCAGCCCGATCTCGGCCGACGTGACGATGGTCGGGAGGATCGCGTCGGCCGGCTCGACGCCCGGGAACGCGAGCACGCCCGAGAACCCGATGAACATGATCGGTACCAGGAAGAGCGCGAACGTCGGGTAGTAGACGACGGTCCTCTTGAGCGTCGACACGTCGCGCGCCGTGTAGATCTTCATGAAGTAGTGCGGCCATACGCTGAACCCGAGCGCCGAGATGGCCACCGAGCTCGAGTACGCGCCCCAGCTCCAGCGTTCGCCGTTCGCCGCCAGCCCGGGCCCCCGTAGCATGTCGGGCGCCTCGCGGGCGATCGCGTCGAACATCGGTCCGACGCCGCCGTGGAGCTTCCACGGCAGATAGAGACCGAGCCCCCAGGCGAGCACCATCATGAAGATGCCCTGGAACGTGTTCGTCCACCCGACGCCCAGCACGCCGCTCCGGAACACGTAGATGAGCACGACCCCGTACGCGATCGCCGACCCCACCCACTCGGGGACGCGTCCCTCGGTGACCACGTTGAACACGTAGCCCGCGCCCTTCATCTGGATCACGAGATAGGGGACGAACGCGAAGATCGAGAGGACCGCGAGGATCGCGGGGATGGCCCGGCTATCGAACCGGTGCGCGAACAGCTCCGCCTGGGTCACGTACCCGAACCGACGACCGAGCGCGGCCACCTTGGGCCCGAAGAAGTACCACGGCACGAGACCGACCGCGGCATAGGCCAGGATGTAGAACGCGGCCGCACCGCGGCTGTAGGACCACCCCGGTCCACCCAGGAAGGCGAAGGCGCTGAACACCGACGCGCCCATGATGAAGTAGAGCACGAGGAAATTCAGCGAGCGGTCGCCGGCCACGTAGCCTTCCGTGCTCTTCGAAGCGTGTCGTCCCGACGCGAGCCCGATCGCGAGCGACGCGAGCAGGTACCCGAGCGTGACGAGGAAGACGATGAGCCACGATGGCATCAGGTGGCGCTTCCTTCGTCGCGATCGGGCTCGCCCGAGCTGCGCGCCTCCCACAGATACAACGCGAGCAGACCGACGAACGAGAGGAGGAGCGCGATCACCACGTAGGCGAGCGAGAACGGCATCGAGAGGATGCGCGGCTCGATGGTCGCGAATCGACCATACACGGGCCAGATGAGCGCGACGAACAACGCGATGTAGTAGAGGGCTACGGCGACATATACGCCGCGACCTCGCCCGCGAGTCTCCTGGGGTGGCATCGCACCAAGAGGGTGCCCCGCACGAGTCCGGTCAAGCGGGTCCGCGGCTCGGCAACCCGAGGGAACCGTCACCGGACCGACCGAGCCGGGCATCCGGCGCCGCTGGACCCCGTTGAGTCACGTCTCGTATCGCGCGATCTTGGCCCGCATGAGGACCCAAGCCACCGTCGTGTCGATGATCGGCTCGCTCGTCGCGGGGTGCGCCGCCGCGGACTCCGTCGAGTCGGGCTCCGCATCGCAGGACCCGCAGCCCGCGCCGACTTCGGAGACCGCTTCCTCGCCCGCGTCGATCCCGCGCGATCTGTCGACGGGCACACACGTGGTGCTCCTGGGCACCGGGACGCCGAACCCCGATCCCGAAGCGTCGGGACCGGCCACCGCGATCGTCGTCGATGGGGCCGCCTACATCGTCGATACCGGACCGGGTGTGGTGCGTCGCGCGGCATCCGCCGCGGCGATGTTCGGCGTCGAGGGCCTGACGGCGCAGCGACTCGAGATCGCGTTTCTCACGCACCTCCACAGCGATCACACCGTGGGGTTGCCCGATCTCGTCCACACGTCGTGGGTCGCGGAGCGCGTCCCGCCGTTCCGGCTGTTCGGTCCGCGCGGGACGTCCTCGCTGGCGGCATACATGACCGACGCCTGGCAGGCCGACATCGAGAACCGCATGAGCGGTCGTCAGCCGGTTACGGTCGACGGGTGGCGGATCGACGCGACCGACAGCGACCCGGGCCTGGTGTACGAAGACGACCGGGTCCGGGTCGCGGCGTTCGAGGTCCCGCACACCGGTTGGGCGCAGTCGTTCGGATATCGTTTCGACACGGCGGACCGATCGATCGTGATCTCGGGCGACACCGCGCCGACCGAAGCCATCGTCGACGCGTGCGACGGCTGCGACGTGCTGGTTCACGAGGTCTACTCTGCGACCACGTTCCAGACCCGACCCCCCGAGTGGCAGAGCTACCACTCGCAGGCGCACACCTCGACGGTCGAGCTGGCCGACCTCGCGGCGCGCGCCCGACCGGGGATTCTAGTGCTCCACCACCAGCTCGCTTGGGGCGCTACGCCGGAGGAGATGCTGGCCGAGATCCGCGAAGCGGGCTACACCGGGCCGCTCGCGTATGGTCGCGATCTCGAGGCGTACTAGCCTCCCTGGCAGTTCCGAAGCGCCCACCCGAGTCGTTTCCACACATCTCCCTTTGGGTAGGTCCGGAACCCAGAGGGAGGCCCAACCGATGAAGGTGTTGCTTTGCGCGATCCCGCTCCTGCTCGCGGGTGGCGAACGGTCGAGCGTGCGGACCGACGGCGTCGTCTACGTATTCGAGGTGACCGACCACCTGACGTCCGAGACGTACGCCTCGAGCATCACGACCGACGGTAGCAATCTCAAGTGGGAGACGACGGGCACGGCGAGGCCCGTGACGGTCGTCTACCGGGGCGGACCCGAACAGACGCTGTTCGTCGCGGATCACACGAACCTCGAGTACTGGGAGTTCGTCTCCGGGACGTCCGGCGCCCAGGCCGTCGCGCAGACGGCTGGCGAAGCGGACGAGAGCGTGAGCACCAGAGACGTCGTGAGCGAGCGCGCATCGATGGACGCGCCGACCGCCTTCCCGTCGGGGGCGCATGTCCAGATCCTCGGGTTGCTGCGTGCGCATGGCGTCTGGAACGGCGCTCCGGAGGGTGGGACGGGTTCGCGATCCGCCCTCCGACCCACCGACGAGCGAATGGAGATTCTCGGGCTGCCCGCGGTGAAGCACGAGGAGATCGTGGACGTTCGGGTCGTTCGCGAGGTGTGGCTGGTCGACTGGCCCGCGGTAACGGGTGAGACCGCGATGCGGACCGTTCTCGCCGACATCGATGCCTTCCTGACCGACGGACGCGCGGCGTCGCTCTCGCCCGAGCTCGCGCAGCTGACCCAGAGCTTCAGGATCGACTTCCCGGTCCGGTCCACACGCTTCGATCGTATGTACGAGGAGATGAAGGAGATCGCGGGCAGCGTACTCGAGCCCGTGGATACGAGTACGCTCGGTCTCCGTATACGTGTGGAGTCGGAAGCGACCGAGGTGCGAAAGGGACCGATTCCGGCCGGTACGTTCGATCCGCCCGCCGGATACAAGAAGAAGAGAGATCCCTGAAGCTCGCCAAAGCGTCTCGCGGACGGGCTATTCCCAGGCTTGCAACGCCCGGGGGCACACCCCCCGGTCAGTTCGGCGGGTGAACCGACGCCGCCGCGTGGTTCTTCTCCTTTCCGATCCGCGGACCGTGGAGATCCGCGCCACCGCGCGTGTTGTCGATCCGAGCGATCCACTGTCGGATCGAGCCCGGGAACTCGGTCGTCGAGCCGTTCAGACCGAGCGGGTCCGTGTACCAGATCTCCGGACCTTCCTCGTTGCGGATGCGGAACGAGTTGATGTCGAAGTCGCGCACGGCGCCCTTGAACCCGGTGCGCGGGTCGTCGTACGCGATCCCCTGGATCGTGCCTTCGCCCGTGACTTCGTCGCACGTACCGCCGCGCGCCGCCTGGTTACCCATGAGCTCGTAACACACGTCCATCGGGCGACCCACGATGTCGGGCTGCGTCGGGTCGAAGAACCGCGACGGCTCGCGCACGTTGAAGTACGGGTTGATCGAGACCAGCGAGTGGTTGTCCACGGTTCGCAGCGACTCGGAGATCTGCCAACTCTCACGCAGCGCCCCGAAGTTCGAGCGGTCGCCCGGTGACACGAGAATCCGATCCTCGACACACTCTCGTGTCGGGATGATTCGCCGCCCACCGCCATCCGGCGAGTTGGG
Organism: Gemmatimonadota bacterium; assembly: GCA_022360695.1. GTDB lineage: Bacteria > Gemmatimonadota > Gemmatimonadetes > Palauibacterales > Palauibacteraceae > Palauibacter. The sequence goes on along the minus strand of JAKSCH010000443.1, from coordinate 14,207 downwards.
CGGGCTCGCCGTGCCCACGTTGATCGTGTTGCCCGTGCACGTGTCGGTGAACGAGCCCGCATCGCCGATGTTCGTCATGAACGTCATCGACACACCCGAGCCGTCGGTGCATCGCGCGTGATACGCGATCTCGTGCATGTTGTTCGTGAAGGCGTCCTTCGAGTGCGTCCCCTGGTGCATCTTGATCAGGAAGTGGCACTCGGCCTCGAACACCGCGTCGGCCGGACCACCGAAGTTCATCCGGACGCTGTTGCCGATCTCGACCTTGTGCCCGACGTGGTCCTCGTGACGCGGCATGTTCGGGTTGAAGATGTCGAGCCGCTCGTTCGCCAGCCCGAACGGAATATCCCCCACCTGATCGTAGATCGCCGACTCACGCGGGTCCGAGCCGTGCTCGTGTCCGAACGAGCAGCCGGTGGCCGGGTCCGTCGCCGGATGCCAGGTCGGGTACAGCTTCCCGTCCGGCCCCACGGTCGAGTACGAGTCGTGAATCGCCTGGCTGCACGTGTCGAACGGACCGGGGGTCCAGCGTGCGTACGCCACGCTCACTTCGCCCGTCGCCACCGGCGCGTCGATCGGCGCGAAGGGGGTTCCTTCCGTGCAGGCCCAAGCCAACGTCGCGGCGACCGCAGCCGTCAACGGGGTCGTGCGCGTTGTGCGACGCGAGATTCCCATCCTTCCTCCTCTACCGGGTACGAACGCTCTGCCGCGTATGAGCGAGCGGATCGAGCATCCGCCTAGTGCCACGTCAACGAGAGGCCACCCGTGAGCATCGCCAGCGTGGCGCCGCTCACGGCCGGGTCACCGTCCGCCTTGAGGGTCGCGAACGGCGCGACCACGAGATTCGCGAAGGGCGACAACGACAGCGTCTCGCCGATCGGGTAGTCGTATCCGAGACCGGCGATCACACCTGGTGTGAGCGCGGTCAGATCATCTCCGTCTTCCGATGCGCGGTACCCGACGGCGCCCGCGCCGAGCTTCACGTGGACCCGCGCCTCGGGATCCGCGTACAGCAGCGCGACGGCGGTGAGCGAGCCGAGGATCTGTCGGACGCCTTCCTCGCCCTTCGTCCACGCGTCGAACTCCGCCGCGAGCAGCAGCCGGTCGCTCACCGTGCCGCCGAACCGGACGAAGCCCGCGAGCCCCGACTTCGGCGTGCCGGAGCACACCTCGCAACTGATCTGGTCGAACCCGCCCCCGAGTCCGAAGCTGATGAATTGGCCCTCGCGCGTCTGGGCCGACGCATCGGCCGCCGTCCCGACCGCCATGGCGGCGGCCAGCGTGAACGCCCCGGTGGCGGACCCACGCGTGTGTTTCGACTCGGCTCGTGACAGTCTCGGCATCTCGCCCTCCGGTTCGTCGAGGTCTTCCGGACCCACCCCGCGCGAAGCCCCTCGCGGAGCGACCTCGCGCCTCCCTCCGGGAGCCAGGAGCGTGCCAACCGCGGGGCAATCCGATAAGTGCCGGAGCGCGAGAGGGGTGGGACGTATCACCTCGGGACCGGGCGAAGGGGAGGGCAGACGAGAATCGGTAATTTTTGCGCGCGCCGCGAGGGTGACGGATCGGTCCGCAGCCCGTATACCGGTCGGTCCCACAACCACATAGCGTCCCGGCACGGACCGAGCAGGGCCGACGAAAACGTTTCAGGGGTGACGACCGTCACTTGATCGGCCGCTCCCGGCGCTCTTTCTTCTACGGATCGCCGTCCGGGGGTGGCGGAACGGAAGGATGGGCCGATGAAGAAGCTGATGATGAGCGCGGCGACCGTGGTGCTCGCGGCAGGGTGCGGGGAATCCGACCCCGCCGGGACGAATCCGTCGCCGCCGCCTCCACCGCCCACGCTGGGCACGCCGCCGGGGGACGTCGGATTCAACATCATCGACGACGCGTTCGTGGACGACCAGGGTCGTCGAAACGACGAGGCGAGCGTGACCGTGACGGCGAGCCAGATGGTCGGGTGGCTCCACGAGGGCGCCAACGTCCACACGGTCTCGTTCACGTCGGTGCCCGCCGGAGCGATCGCGAACGACAGCGGGAACATGGACAACGGGGCGACGTTCGTTCAGACGCTCGCGACCCCAGGGACGTATGTCTTTCGATGCGACACGCACCCCACCACGATGCTGGACGCCACGATCATCGTGAACTGAGGTCGGGTGCGGTCGCGTCGGTCGTCGCGCTCGCCCTGCTCGCGATGGTCGGCCCCGCCCCCGGTCGGCAAGCCGTCTCCGACGTCCAGGTCCCGGCCGCTACGGAGGGCCCGGAGCGCGAGCTCGAGCGCGCCCGCCGCGCGCAGCGAACGTTCGAGCGGATCCGCCGGCGTCACTTCGTCCGCGCGCCGGCGTCGTATGATCGATGCGACGAGCTCGTGGGCCGATTCTGTCTCGACCACGACGGCGACGAGAGCTGGACCCCATCGCCCGAGCCGAGCGAGGTCACCGAGCGTCGCGGTTGGCTCGTCGCCACGCTCGACACCGTAGCCACGGTCGCGGGCTCGGATCGCTGGCTGCTGGGACAACGGGTCAAATACCGGGTCGAAGCGGGCCGGGCCGCCGAGACACTGCCCGAGCTCGAGACGTGCGCGGCCGAGGACCCCTGGTGTCGGGCGCTGCTCGGTTTCGCGCTCCACGCGCTGCGGCGCCACGCGGCCGCCGAGCTCGCGTTCGATCGCGCGTTGGCCGACATGCCGCCCGAAGACCGCTGTGCGTGGACGGACGTGGGGCTGCTCCTCGCCCCTCGGGATCGGCGCACCTACCGGCGACTCGCGTGCGGCAGCCCGGCGCGACGCGCCTTCGAGCGCGGCATCTGGCACCTTTCGGATCCCTTGTGGCTCGTCCCGGGACGAGAGCGTCGCGTCGAGCACTTCGCGCGGCTCGTCCGGTCGGAGCTCGAGACCGATGCCGCCTCGGGCTACGGTCTCCCGTGGGGCGATGATCTGACGGAGCTCACGACGCGCTACGGGTGGCCGGCCGGCTGGGACGTGGCGTGGCGGCGGTTCCCCGGCGTCCGCACCGAGCGCTCGATCCAGGCCCATCGCCCGCCGGACGCTCAACGGCTCGTCGTGTCGGGGTTCAGTCGGAGCGGGGGTGACGACCTCGAATGGGAGCTCGATCCCGACGAGCCGCGAAGCGCCTGGTATCCCCCGTTCGGAGCGATTCACGAGCCGCCGCACCAGATCGCGGTCTTCCGGCGCGGGGAGCGGCGACTCGTCGTCGCCGCGTTCCAGGCGCCCGACGCGCTCGGCGGGTGCACGGCTCGATCGGGTCTGTTCCTGGCCAACTCGTTCGAGGAGATTGGACGGGCCGAGGGCAACGGGACCCTGCCGCTGCGGGTAGTGGAGCCCCGACCATCCGGTTCGGGGACGATCGTCGGGCTCGAGACGCTCTGTACCGATGGCTCGGCGGCCGGGCGGGTGCGGGCTCGTCTGGCGCGGACCGACAAGCGCCTGTCGGACCTGCTGTTGCTCGAGCCCGTGGACGTCCTTCCGGGCACGCTCGATGCAGCGTTGGCCGTCGCGCGACGGCGTTCCACGGCCCGAAGCGGCGAGGCGCTCGGCGTCTATTGGGAGTGGTACGGAGGGGACGCCTCGATCGACGGGCTGTCGGTCACGTTGTCCCTCATGCGCCAAGACAAGAGCTTCCTGCGTAAGGCCTTGGAGTGGACCGGGTTAGCCGGTCGGAACGACGAGGAAGCCGGAATCCGCTGGACGGAGCCCGGGCGGCCGGGTGCGGTGGCTCGAGCGGTGGAGCTCCGGCTGCCCGAGCTCGCGCCGGGGAGCTATCGTCTCACGCTGCAAATCGAGTCCGCGCAGGCGGGTGCGGTCACCTCTCGAAGAGAGATCGTGATCGAGCCGTAGCGGGTGAAAGGACGGGGATGGGCGACGCGTTGCTTTGGGTAGAGAGCCATATACCCGCGTTGGGCGTCATCCTGGTGCTCGTCGGGCTCTCGGTCTACCTGTTGCTTCGCTCGCAAAAGGCCACGAGCCGGGCGGCCGACCACGCGGCGGCGGCCCACGCGCTCGAGCACCGGGTCGAGGCGGTCGAGGCGGCCGGAGACGGGCTGCTCATCACGGGGACGGGCGGTCGGTGCGTCTACGCGAACCCGGCCGGTGCCGATCTGTTCGGGTTCTCCGCGCCGAGCGCGTTGTTCGGCAAGACCTGGCGCTCGCTCATCTCGGAGGCCGACAGCGAGCGGATCGACGCCGTCGTCGAGCCGGCGGTCGCGAAGAAGGGACGGTGGGTGGGGTCGTTGCGGGGCCAAACGTCGTCCGGCGACATCATCCCCCTCGACGCGTCGATCACGAAGATCCCGACCGGCCTGATTCTCGTGCTCCGGAACCGTCTGGCCGCGGGCCAGGGCGACGGGGACCCGAGTCGCTTCGAGTCGATCGTGAACTCGGCCGCCTATCCGCTCGCGCTCATCTCGACCGACTTCCGGATCCTCGAGTGGAACCCGGAAGCGGAGCGTCAGCTCGCGACCAAGCGAAACGACGCGATGGGGACCGATTTTCTCGCGCTGTTCGAGGTCGAGACGAGGGAACGCGTGACCGAGCAGCTCGAGGCGGTTCTGAAGGACCGCGAGCCCACGAGCTTCGAGAGCCGTCACGCGGTAGACGGCGTCGAGCGCACGTTTCTCTGGAACGTCACCTTCGTGCCGGCGGAGCGGAACGGTCACCTCGCCTGCGTGGGTCAGGACGTCAGCGGGATCAAGCGCACCGAGAAGGAGCTGCGCGGTCAGGAGAGTCTGTACCGCATGTTGGCGAACAACTCGAGCGACCTGGTCGGCGTGCACGATCTCGAGGGTACGTTCACCTACGTCAGCCCGTCGAGCACGACGCTCCTCGGGTACACCCCCGACGAGATCGTCGGGAAGGACCCGTACCAGCTGAGTCCGACAGCGGACTGGAAGGGCGTGCAGGCCGCCCTCGCGTCGGCGCGGACCGGTCGACACGCGCGGACCTCGCTGCGGCTGCGCACGAGCAGCGGCGGGTATACGTGGTTCGAGATGTCCGTCCGACCGCTCTACGACGACCTCGGCGCGATCGTCCAGATCCAGACGAGCTCGCGCGACATCAGCGAGCAGAAGGCGTTCGAGGAGCAGCTGTCCCATCAGGCGCTCCACGAGCCGCTCACGGGGCTCCCCAACCGTAGCCTGTTCCTCGACCGGCTCCGTCACGCGCTCGCGCGGACGAAACGCCTGGACGGTCAGATCGCGGTGATGTTCATGGATCTCGATCGTTTCAAGATCATCAACGACTCGATGGGTCACGAAGCGGGGGATCGGCTCATCCAGGCGGTCGCGCGCCGTCTTCAAGACGTCGTCCGTGAAGCCGACACGGTCGCGCGGCTGGGTGGTGACGAATTCGGGGTGCTGCTCGAAGTAGGGGTCACCAGAGAAGAGGCCGAGATGGTGGCGCGGCGGATCCTGGACGCGATCGAGCCGCCGTTCACCTTCTCCGGCCAAGAGATGTACGTCTCCTCCAGCGTCGGGATCGCCTACAGCGAAGAAGGCTCCGACGACGATGAAGAAGATCTGCTGCGCTACGCCGACGTGGCCATGTATCGGGCCAAGGGCGACGGCCCCGGGGAATACCGCGTCTACGATCCGACGATCGATTCGAGCGCGACCGGTCGGCTCGCGATGGAGACGGATCTCCGAAACGCGATCGACCGCGAACAGCTGTTCAACGTGTATCAGCCGATCGTCTCGCTCGCGACGGGACGCATCACGGGCATGGAGGCGCTCGTACGCTGGAAGCACCCCGAGCGCGGGCTCGTCGGACCCGACGAGTTCATCCCCGTGGCCGAAGAGACGGGTCTGATCGTCCCTCTGGGGTATCTCGTCACGAGACGCGCCTGCGCGACGCTCCACGAGTTCCAGACCATCGTCGGCTCGAAGCGTGATCTCGTGGTCGCGGTCAACCTGTCGACGCGGCAGTTCGAGCAGCCCGATCTCGATGAGGAGATCATGGCCATCCTCGAGGAGACGGGCACCGATCCGCACCAGCTCCGGATCGAGATCACCGAGAGCGAGCTCATGCGCGACACGGGGCGACTGGGCTTGCTCAAGAGCCTCGGTCTCCAGATCGCGATCGACGACTTCGGCACGGGGTATTCGTCGCTTCAGTACCTACGGAACATCGAGGCGGACTCGCTCAAGATCGATCGTTCGTTCGTGCAGGGCATGAGCGAGCATGCCGAAGACCAGGCGATCATCCGCACCGTCGTGACGCTGGCCGGCGCGCTCGAGATGGACGTCACCGCGGAGGGGATCGAGACGGATCGGCAGCTCCGCGAGCTCCGCGAGATCGGGTGCGGCTCGGGGCAGGGCTTCTTCTTCGCCCGCCCCGCCCCCAAAGACGAGATCTGCGACCTCCTGGAGCGAGATCCCAGCTGGTAGCCGATGCTCGGCGGACGTGTGCAAACGGCCGACGCGAGCGCGTCCTATCCTCCGGAAGACGGTGAGCCCGTCGAGACGCGACGATCGGGCGTCCGAGGAGCCGGGTGAGCGTGAACTGGAGCGAAGTCTACGCGCAGACGTACAAGGATCTCGTGCGGTTCCTGGTCGGGAAAGTGTGGGACCGGGAGCGCGCCCAGGATCTCGCGCAGGAGACGTTCGTCCGAGCGCTCCGCCACGAGCCCGACAACCCTCGAGCATGGCTCTTCTCCGTCGCGGCGAATCTCGCGCGCGACGAGGCGCGGACGGCGGTGCGTCGTCGAGGTCACCTGACGCTGCTCGAGAACGAAGCCGAAGCGGAGGGGACGGTGGAATCCGAAGCGCCCGCGCGGTTGGAAGACGCCGAGACGCGGCGGCAGGTCGAGCGGGCCATGGAGCGGCTGTCCGAGCGCGATCGGGAGGTGCTTCTGCTCTGGAGCGCCGGGAACAGCTACGGGGACATCGCCGAGATCACGAAACTGGCGCCGGGCGCGATCGGTACGACCCTGGCGCGGGCGCGGGCGCGCTTGCTCGCTGCATACGAAGGATTGGAGAACGATGTCGCACGTCACGGAGGGTGAGCTCCACGCCTACATCGATGGTGTCCTGGGCGCGCTCGACGAAGCCGCGAACGAGCGGATCGTCGCCCACATCGAGGCGTGCGATGACTGTCGCGGCCGCCTCGAAGCCGCGACGGAGGTGAGGGACCGGGCATCTACGCTGCTGGACGCGTCCCTGTCGACGCCGGTCGAAGTGCCGCCGTTCGAAGACGTCCTGGCGCGCGCGGGTCTCGAGACCGACGGGACCGCATCCGCGGATGCTCGCCCCCCCCGAACCCGACGCCTCGCGTGGGCCGCGAGCATCGCCGTGGCGCTCGGAGCCGGGTGGATGGCGAACGCGTCCCTGCGCGACGCCGGGTCGTCGCTCGCCATGGGTGAACGGGCCGATTCGGACCCGCCGGCGCCTCGAGCCGTGGCGGAATCGAATGCGCGGGAACGGCTCGAGCTCGGCGACGCGCCCGAGTCGACGCGGATCGAGACGGCGCCGACATCGCCGCTCGGGCGGGAGGAGTCGACGCAGCGTCTCGCCGCCCGGGACGAGCCGCGCCTCGAGGCCGAGCGCGAAACGGGCGACGCGCTCCCCCGGAGGGCCGGTGAGTCGTCGGCCGGCTTCCGGTCGTCGGTGGAACCTCCGCCGAGGAATCGGCCCGCCTCCGGTGTCGTCGCCGCACCGCCGACCGCGGAGCCGGGCGCGAGCGCCGCGCTGCAGAAGGCGGCGGAAGATCCGAATGCGGTGGGACTGGCGCCCGAGGAGCTCGAGGAGCTCCCGTGGCGGCGCGTCGAGGTCATCGAGGCGGCGGAGTGGGTCGGCGGGATCCTCACGCTGCCCGACGTCGACGTCGAGGAGTACGCGTTGGCGGATCACGAAGGTCGTCGGTTGGCGCGGGTCCGACAGCGACTCCCGGGCGGCGAGACGTTCGAGCTCGTACAGCTCGGCGGACCGCCCGGGCTCGACGCCTCCGCGGACGAGGTGCTCGACGATCTGCGGGAAGCGCCCCGTCGGATGCTCGACCGCGACGCGCTCGTGCGCGCCGGCGCCGTGGCGACGCGGGACCGGAGCGGCGCGTACTCGATGGGGTGGATCGATGTCGGCGGCGTACAGGTGCGCGCGTCCGCCGCGGTAGCGCCGGATTCGCTCCGAGCCCTAATTTCACGAGTCCGACGACCGTGACCGGGCTCCGACGGCCCCGCCACGGTTCGGCTCCGTCTCCACGTCGTAGGAGATCGCTGTGAACCGCCGCTACGCACCACAGATCGTGGCGCTGACCCTGACCGTCGCGGTCGCCGCGTGCAGCGAGGCCGGGTCCGCGCCGGCGCCCGCGACGCCCAACGCGACGCCCGAGCAGGCGCTCGCCGATTCGCTGCTCGGCGCCTGGCTCGCCGAGGCCGGGGGGATGGACGCGTGGCACGCGATCAACTCGGCGCGCTATACGATCACGACCGTCTGGTTCGACTCGACGGGCACGATCGAGCGCATGCGGCCCCGCCGCGTGGAGTACCGCAAGCTCGCTGGCGTCGAGCAGGCGCGGATCGAGCGACCCGAAGCGGAAGGGCTCTACGTCCAGACGTTCGATGGGACGGACATGTGGGCCACCCTGAACGATCACCACCTCGAGCCCGGCGTCCGGGCGTTCGACGAGTCCGAGTACGTGGGGCGCGATGTCGTCTACTGGTTCGGTCTCCCCTTCAAGCTCTTCGATCCGGGGGTCAACCGGGAGGCGAGCGCGACCGACGAGGGGTACGAAGTACGGATCACGTTCGGCGATGCCGTCGGGCTTCAGCCCGGGGATCGGTATTTCTACTACTTCAACGACGAGGATCCCTACCCGGAGCAGGTGCACTACATCTCGCAAGGTCGGACCGAGGAGAACCGGGCCCGAACCCACTGGTTCGGGTACGGGAGCGTCGGCGACTTCAAGTACAACCTCACGCGTCGGTGGTACGATGCCGATGGGAACGCGCTCCGCGAGCTGAGGGTCGACGACGTGCAGCTCAACCCGGAGCTCTCCGACTCGGTGTTCGCGCGACCCGCGCAGTGAGCGCATGAGCGCCCGGGTCCGCGAGACGCTCCTCCGGCTGCTCGACGCGCCGGGTCCATCCGGCTTCGAGACCGTCGCGGCCGAGGTATGGCGCGACATCGCGGGCGAGTTCGCGGACGAGGTCTGGACGGACGTGCACGGGAACTCGTTCGCGTCGAACGCCGCGAATGGCCCCACCGTCATGCTCGCCGGTCATGTGGATGAGATCGGGTTGATGGTCCACTACATCGACGACGACGGCTATCTGTTCGTCCGCGCCGTCGGTGGGTGGGATCCGCAGGTGCTCGTGGGTCAGCGGGTCGAGATCCTGGGTGCGGACGGTTCGGTGGACGGCGTCATCGGTCGCCGCGCGATCCACCTCATCGAGGCCGAGGAGCGCGACAAGGCCGTCAAGCTGAAAGACCTCTGGGTCGACATCGGCGCCGCCGACGGGGAAGCGGCGCGCGCGCGTGTGGCGATCGGAGACGTCGGGATCATCCGCTCCGATACGCTCACCCTCGGAGAGAGCTCGGTGGCCGGGCGTTCGGTCGACGATCGTGCCGGCGCGACCGTCGCGCTCGAAGCGCTCCGGCGGGGCGTGGAACGCGGCACGGCCGCGCGGGGCGTGGCGGTGGCCACGACGCAGGAAGAGATCAGCGGGAAGTCGGGTTGGGGCGCCCGCACGAGCAGCTTCGAGCTCGCTCCCGACGCGGCGATCGTGATCGACGTGACGCATGCGACCGACCACCCGCGGAGCGACAAGAAGGAGCACGGCGACGTGCGGCTGGGGGCCGGGCCCGTGCTCAGCCGAGGTGCCGTGATCAACCCGCGGCTCCTCGACGCGCTCGTCGCTTCGGCGGACGCCGCGGACGTGGCGCTCCAGTGGCAAGCCGCTCCCTCGGTGACCGGGACCGACGCGGACAACATCTTCACGACCCGAGCGGGGATCGCCACCGCGATCGTCTCGATTCCCAATCGATACATGCACAGCCCCAACCAGCTCGTGGATCTCGAAGACCTCGATGCCGCCGTCGAGGTGATCGCGGGCTTCCTGACGTCGATCGACGCCGACGCCGACTTCCTGGCCGGATAGGGGGCATGAGCAGCGGTACGGAGGGCGGGGCTCCGGACCGAAGCCGGGCCGTCGAGGACTACCTGAAGGCCGTTTACAAGCTCCAGCAGGCCCAGGACTCCGTGGCGACGACGGCGCTGGCCGAGGAGCTCGATCGATCGGCGGCGTCGGTCACGAACATGGTGAAGGGGCTCGCCGAGCAGGGGCTGCTCGAGCACACGCCGTACCGCGGTGTCCGCCTGACCGCGTCGGGTGAGCTGACCGCGCTCAAGATCATCCGTCGGCACCGGGTGCTCGAGCTCTACTTGATCGAGACGCTCGGATACCGTTGGGACAACGTCCACGCGGAGGCGGAGCGGCTCGAGCACGCGGCCTCGGATGAGCTGATCGACCGGATGGCGCGGACCCTGGGCGAGCCGTCGGTCGACCCGCACGGGTCGCCGATCCCGACGCGCGACGGCGAGATCGCGACCACGGCGTGGGTCGCGCTGCACCAGCTGGGGGATGGCCACCGCGGCGTGGTGCGCGAGGTCTCGGACGACAGCGGCGAGACGTTGCGACGGCTCGCCGCGCTCGGTCTGTTCCCGGGCACGCAGATTCGACTCGTCGGCGGGCTGCCGGAGGGGGGCGTGCAGCTCGAGATCGAGGATCGGGAGATCGAGATCGAGGCGTCGCTCGCTCGCGCGGTGTTCGTCGAGCACGAAGACGCGTGACGGTCGGTCGACGGGCCTACATCAACTCGGAAACGGGGGACGAAGAGGACTCGTGAGCCCACGAATCAAGGCGGACGGCGATACCTGGAAAGTCGAGATCGGGGACGAGGGGGGCGGTCGCGTCGCCGTGTTCTTCTGCACGTCCACCGATCAGCGCCCCTATCGGGTCGTCGAGCTCGACGCGGATCGATACGCGGACGAGGCGGCGCTCGACGAGGCGTCGGAAGAAGACCTGCACGCGTTGTTCGAGGCATCGCGCTCGATGGGGGCTCCCCGGAGCTATCCGACGTACGAGCGTTGATCGGGCCGGAGCCGGGAGCGACGACGGCGACCGGTCGCGTCGACCTCCACCTTCACTCGACGGCGAGCGACGGCACGCTCGCGCCGGCCGAGGTCGTCCGTCGCGCCGCGGAGGCCGATCTCGTGGGGTTGTCGCTCACCGACCACGATACGACGAAGGGGCTGGACGAAGCGGAGGCCGAGGCCGAACGGCTCGGTCTCCGCTTCCTCCCCGGCGCCGAGCTTTCGGCGACCGAGCCGGGGATGTCCGTGCACTTGCTCGCGTTCGGGTTCGATCGGTCCGACGGGAACCTCCAGACGTTTCTATCGCAGTACGACGGTGACCGGAGGCGCCGAGCCGAGTCGATCGTCGCGCGGCTGAACGAGCTCGGGGTCGACCTCACGTACGCCGACGTGGCGGCGAAATGCGGGGCGGCCGCGCCGACCCGCGCGCACGTCGCGCGGGCGCTCGTGTCCGGCGGGCACGTTCGCGATGAACGCGAGGCGTTCGGGCGATACCTTTCACGCGAGCGTCCGGCGTTCGTTCACAAGCGCGAGGTGCTGCCGGAGCGCGTGTTCGAGGTCGTGCACGCGGCGGGGGGCGTCGTGGTGCTGGCGCACCCCGCGCGCGCGCACGGGATCGACGACGTACGGCGCTGGGCGGCCGAGGGGCTGGACGGCGTGGAGGTGCTCCACCCGGCGAACTCGGCTTCGGTGCGAAGTCGAATGAGCGAGCTCGCCGCGGAGCTGGGTCTGTTGCGTTCCGGGGGATCCGACTGGCATGGCCCCGGCACGCGTCGCTCGACGCTCGGCTTCGAGCCGGTGCCCGAGCGGTGGTTCGACGAGATCGCGGAACGAGCGGAACACTTCGGGGCCGTCGCCTAGGGGGACGGCGTGGCTCGCGCCACGTGAGGAAGAGGGAACGCATGGAATACAGAGATCACGAGCTCATCATCGTCGGCGCGGGGCCCGCCGGTCTGTGCGCGGCGCTCTACGCGGGGCGTTCGGAGATGGACGCCGTCTTGCTCGAGGCGGGCATCGCCGGTGGACAGCTGCTCCTGACCGAGCTCGTGGACGACTACCCGGGTCTCGAAGACGTCGGTGGGATGGAGCTCGCGCAGAAGATGTCGGACCACGCCGCGAAGTTCGGGGTCGAGGCCACGCAAGGGAACGTCGGCACCATCACCCGTGACGAGCAGGGCCGCTTTCTGGTCGAGGTGGATGGCGGCGACGTCTACCGAGCGCCCGCGGTGGTCTACACGGCCGGAGGAACGCCCAAGCGGCTCGGGGTCCCGGGCGAAGAGGAGTTCATGGGGAAGGGCGTCACCTACTGCGCGATCTGCGACGGCGCCTTCTTCAAGGGCGAGGAGATCGCCGTGATCGGCGGTGGCGACTCGGCCGTGGAGGAGGGCGAGTTCCTGACGCGATACGGATCGAAGGTGACGTTGATCCACCGCCGCGACGAGCTCCGCGCGCAAGCGGTGCTCCAGCGTCGATTCCTCGAGCACGAGAAGAGCGACGTGATCTGGAACACGGTCGTCGAGGAGATCCTCGGCGACGAGAAGGGCGTGACGGGTCTCGCGCTTCGCGATGTCGAGACCGGCGAAACGTCGGAACTTTCGGTCACCGGGGTGTTTATCTTCATCGGGTTCACGCCCAACGTCGATGTGCTGGGCGAGCATGTGGACCACGATCCTTCGGGCTATATTGAGACGGATCGCGACATGCGAACGTCGATCCCGGGGTTCTTCGTGGCAGGGGATGTGCGGTCGCAGCTCGTCCGTCAGATCACGACGGCGGTAGGAGATGCGACGACCGCGGTGTTCGCGGCCGAGAAGTATCTGCTGGACCTGAAGGAACGAGGCGAAGCCGAGGGCGCGAGCCCCGAGATCGCCCAGGAGGCACAAACGGTATGAGTGACGCAGCCCCATCGGCAGACGTGACTCCGGATGTCCTGGTCACGCTGACAACCGAAGCCGCCGACAAAGTGCGGGAGTTCCAAGCCGATACCGGATCCGAGTCCTTCCTCCGCGTGAGCGTCATCCCCGGTGGGTGTTCCGGGTTCGAATACGGATTGGATATGGACACGCAGCTCCGCGACGACGACTTCGCGTTCGACTCGCAGGGCGTACAGGTCGTGATCGATCCGTTCAGCGCGCAGTATCTCACCGGGCTCCAGATCGGCTACCACAGCTCGTTCAAGGGTACCGGGTTCACGTTCGAGAACCCGAACGCGACCGGGAGCTGCGGCTGTGGGACGTCCTTCGCGGTGTGAGCGAGGCCGCGTCCGACGTCGCCCGACCCGAGGCGTCTTCGACCGTCCCGCTGAACGGGCTCACGGTCGGTCCTTTTCAGTCGAACTGCTACATCCTGGGGCCCACGGCGGGGGGCTCGCTCGTCGTCGTCGATCCAGGGGATGAAGCGAGCCGGATCGAAGGCGCGATCGACGCGATCGACGGGGCGCTGGCGGCGATCCTGCTCACGCACGCGCACCTGGACCACGTCGGCGCCGTCGCGGCGCTCAAGCGGCGTTGGGACGTCCCGGTGTGGCTCCACCCGGACGACCTTCCGCTCCATCGCCGGGCGGCGGAGCTGGGTGCCGCGTACGGGCTCGCGATCGAGCAGCCACCGGACCCGGACCGCGCGTTCGCACCCCGGGAGCCGTTCGTCATCGACGACCTCTCGCTCGAGGTGCGACACACGCCGGGCCACTCACCCGGCAGCGTCACGCTGATCGGGGGTCCCGGCGCGTTCGTCGGCGACACCGTGTTCGCGGGATCCATCGGCCGGACGGATCTGCCGGGGGGCGACACGCGGACGTTGCTCGAGGCGATCGTGTCGCAGGTCCTCTCGCTTCCCGCCCAGACGCGTCTCTTCCCCGGACACGGGCCCGAGACGACGGTCGCGGCCGAGGCGGCCACGAATCCGTTCTTGAGCGGGCTGCTCGAGCCGTGCCAACGCTGCGGGACGCCCCTGCCGCACCGGCTGGCAGGGTGCAAGGGAGGGCACTGCCCGGGGTGCGGGCACCCGTATCCGCACGGCGACTGCTCCGACTAGTGTGGTGCATCAAAAGTCCCTTGACCACCGAGAGTGGTGAGGCGCCCGCTCGCCAAGGCGCGAGAACGAAGGC
>JAKSCH010000305.1 GCA_022360695.1 Gemmatimonadota bacterium | reverse complement strand
GTTCAACGGCTACACGCTTACGTGGGACGATGCGGGGTTCCTACAATCGAAAACGAAGTCCGGGTTCACCCAGAACTTCTACTGGAATGCGCGTGGCCAGCTGGATTCAGTTTCGACCACGGTCGGGAGCACGACGACCAAGTCACGCTACAAATACGACGGAATAGGCCACCGGATCGAGACCGACATCGACGGCGTAGTGCGACGCTATTGGCACGACGGAGAAGATCTGTTCGTCGAGTTCGACGGCAACTGGAATACCGTGGCGGAGTACACCATGTATCCGGGGACGGACCGGCTCCACTCCGTGAAGCGGGGGAACGACGTCTACTACTTCGCCACCGACGAGAAGGGAACCGTACTCGGGCTGTACGATGACAACGCCGCCGTCCTGAACGAATACCAGTACGACCCGTGGGGCCGGCCGGAGGGAACGGCGACGGACAGCATCCCCAATACGCTTCGGTACATCGGCCGAGAGTGGGACGATGCGGCTGGACTGCTCTACCTCCGAGCCCGATACTACGACCCGGAGATCGGGCGGTTCATCTCCGAAGATCCCATTGGCCTCGCAGGCGGCATAAATCCATACAGCTACGCTCTGAACGATCCCGTGAACCTCAGCGACCGAACGGGGCTGATGGTGGACTGCTATTTCTGGATCTTCAGGGAGGGCGGAACGATCATTCACGTCGCTGGGCCGTTCTGCCGCGATACGCCGCCGGGTCTTGATGGTGACGAAAGCAGTGGAGGTGGGGGCGGTGGTGGAGGAGGCGTGCCGAGGTCGAAGCCTCAGTCACAGCAAACTGCTGGCTCGTGTCCTGCGCTCCCCGCCTTCACTCCTTCAGGTCCGGGAATCGACGAGAACATTCGCGCGGTTCTAGCGGAAAGGGACCTTGCGAGTCTGCTGCCTGGGATGGACCTCGTCGTCAAGGGGACGGTCATCAGCCGGAGTGTAGGGGTGTGGAACTTCAAGGCCCATGTGGCCAACTCGCTTCGAACAGTAGCGGCCGACTATGGTAACATGCCCTTCGGGGCGGTTATGCGAGCGGCGGGCTGGCCGGACTTTCTCATTCTGTGGGGTGGAGGCGCGTACGGCGCACTCGGAAATCTCGCTGGGGGTCGGCTGAACCGAATCGTTGGCTTGCCTCCCGGATTGCACCCTCGACATCCTGGTGGGATCTTCCCGTACGGTGATAGTCTTACCGGGGCGCTATGGGTCGAGCGCGGAATAGACTACTTTGACAACGGATGCTACAAGTGAAGATGAAGTGTTCCGTTGTCACCGCACACGTCATCGCTCTTGCGTCGTTGGCAACGCTAGCTGGATGCCAAGAGGACGCGCGAGAGCTGCGTCGAATCCCCGACCCAACAGGGCGTCTCGAAGCGGTGTATCAGAGTCGAAGCAGAGTGGGTGACGCGGATGACGCTCTGTACATCGTACCGACGGGTACGGATGCCCGAGGCGCAGCTCAGCTCGTTGCCAACGGCCCTACTTACTTGGTCGACATCCGGTGGAGTGACTCTGCAACGCTGGAGTTTCGACACCCGCCTGACGTTATCATCAGCTCGTTCAAGGAGAGGTGGCCACACAAAGCGACGACCGGCGGGCGAGAGGTCGTGGTTCGCCTAGTCGAGATGGGTCGCTAATCTATCAAAGCGGACTACGAGAGCCCTCGAAGAGCGGGGCTCGACCTTCATCCATCGCGTAGTGTATCCATGCGCCGGTCGGTCGCGTAGCGGACCGGCGCTGTCTCTATCGGTGCCTCGCGCCGGACGACGCCTGAAGCCGGTAAGTTGCCGGTCGCTGTCGGTGTGGCGCGCGCAAGAGCGTCGCACTCTCCGCACACGATTCGTCGATCTTCCGTCGCCGCCGTGTCACGCGGTATGGTGGCCGTCACTGCTAAGTCGATGTGCCACCGGAGGAGTCCTATGTGTTGCTCGCGGGACCTAGCGGGCGCGGCCCGACCGATGCGTACTTCGGCCCCTGGCGGGACTTCTTCTTCAGGGTCCAGGTCGTATACACGACCTGCTCGAGGGTGTTTCTACAGTGGCAACTCGTATGACTCGCGGTTTGCGCGGAGACATGGGACACGCTCCGCTACATCGGTAGAGAGGCGCGCAAGGGAGGGCGGGGCAAGTTTGGATAACTCTCGGTTGTGTAAAGGCGAAGCCCAAACGGTGACGCGCCGAGGGCGAGGGCGCATAAGGCGCCTTATGCGCAAGCGAGAGCAGGGACCGTGACAGGGGCGGCCGTCGAGCTCCCCCACGAATAGCGAACGTCCCTGGCGCGGGGCCTGCACCGAGCGGTCTCGCCCGTGCCCTCTCATGAGAGGGACGGCGCGCCGCCGCGCAGCTTGCCCCCGGAACCCGCTCCCCGACATGCTCACCTGGTGGTTCCCAACCCCAAAAGCGCACATCCGGCATACATCGCCGAAGTCGTACTGTTTTTTAGAAAACGGAAGCGACTAAGGTAGAAGGCACGCGGGGATCGGCGCGGTAACTACGACGAAGTACGTAAAGGGGTCCTCTTATCTCCGAAGATCCCATCGGACTCGCCGGCGGCATCAATCCATTTGTGTACGCGGCCAACGACCCTGCAAACAACGTCGATCGTACAGGACTAACATGTGAGTTCACTGGCGAGACCGAGCCGGGCCTGGACGGAGAGGACGAACCGGTCGCGGAGTGCGACGATCTAGACGTTTTCGGCAGTGGGGGATTCACGGTCGGTACCACAGGAGTCAACTCCCCGAGAGGCCCCACCGCCCGGGACTTGTTTATCCCGTTCTACGCGGGGCTTGGGTTGGCCCAGGTTCATCCCGACATCACGGTCGCCGACGTGATCAGAGACATCCTTCCGGATCCACAAACGTGCGGGAAGCAGGCGCAGGCCATTGCGGCCCTCTTACCCCCAATTGCCACCCCTGGTGGGGTCGCCACCGCGGCGGCGGTAAACGCGGCAGCAGCGGAGCAGTCCCTTACTGATATCTTGGAGGCGGACGTCGGTGGCTGGGGTAGGGCTGGGGCTCTCGGGGCGTGGGCGGTTGGGCAGGTGGGGTCGTTCCTGGGGTATGGTCGCCCGGTGCTGGGCACCATCGTGGCGACCGGGAGTCTCTCCCTGACCGACTTGGCGTTGGGCGGTGATGGGAGATTCTGGCGAGACTGTATCCCCTCCAGCCCAAGTGGCGGCCTTGGACACGGGTTGCATCGCGGCTGGTCCTAGCCGACCGGAGCCCCCCGGGTCGACTCCAAGACCCGGGCGTACTCCCCGTTGGCCTCCGGCGCAGCGGCCGTATCGGGAACGAGATTTGGACGATGGTGGTATTGGGCTAAGAGAGGGAGATAAGATTTCGTGACCCAGACACCTATCGCGGCGTACTTGTTCGGAGCGGTTTTGCCGCTTCTAGGGTCCGTAGGGTTGGTAGCGCTCGGGCGGCGACAAGCCAAGCTGCTAGCTCTGTCAGGGGTGGTTGTGATACCTGCCGCGGCGGGACGCCGTCGCGTCCAGCAGATGCTTGCGGCTTTGTTCGCTGTGCTGGCAGTACTTGTTGCCTTGACTCTGTTCGTCGCTTGGCGCGGCAGCACGGTATTGGCCATCCCCCGAGCGCCAGCTCGCGCCTTGTCAGTTTTCGGTCTACTTGGCGTGACTACGATCTCGGCTGCCGTGGCGCTGAGGAGTGCGAACACGCTTGGTAGTGCCGCAATCGGCTTGTCACCTCTGGGTGTGGCGTACGGTGGTCTGTTGTTCTCGTGGGCGCGAATCCAACGAGTGGAACCTACCGACGAGCTACGCAGTCGTTTGGTCTGGGCCCGCGCGACAGACAACGTCTCGTGGCGTGTACGCATCCGCGTCTCCAGTCGAGCTCACGAGTTCTCAAATGCAAAACTGCAGTACGACGTTGATCGGTTCCGGCGCATGTCGGCTCGAGGAAGGGAAGAGGCCCTCAACGAACCCACGAGTCCAGGGTGAGCCCGGACACGCACGCGCCGCGACCATGAGAAATACCTGACGCTGATCGACGTGGTGGCGCTC
>JAKSCH010000173.1 GCA_022360695.1 Gemmatimonadota bacterium | reverse complement strand
GATGTCGGCGCGCTCGTCGCGGCGCGGACGGACGGTCCGCAGCTCTCGTTGTTTCCGTGATCGTACCCGGGCGTCCGCATCGGCCCGAGGCGAGCGGGCGCCTCACCACTCTCGGTGGTCAAGGGACTTTTGATGCACCACACTAGCGAGGGTGGAGCTCCGGGCCGCCTCTTCGGTTCGGCTGCGGCCCTCGCCTCGCTACTCCGTTCGGCTCGTGATCTCGATCAGGTGGTATCCGAACTGCGTCTGCACGGGACCGTGCGTCTTCCCGACCTCGGCGCTGAACACGACCTCGTCGAACTCCGGGACCATCTGACCGCGCCCGAACTCCCCGAGATCGCCGCCCTCACGGCCCGACGGGCAGCTCGAGTGCTCGCGCGCCACGTCACCGAAGTCGGCACCGCCTTCGATGTCTGCCTTCAGCGACTCCGCTACCTCCGCCGAGTCCACCAATATGTGTCTTGCCTTCGCGCGCACGAAACGTCCTTTCACAGGGGTTCGGTCCGGTCGTCGGCGCGGAATCTGGCGGTCCACCCCGCTCGCCACCACAGGAGGGCGGGGGACGCGATCGCGACCCGTCGAACGCTCCAACCGGATCGGCTCACCCGCCTCGCGCCATCGCGGCCACGTGCTCGGAGAAGACGCGCTCCCCACCCGTCCCGAGTCCCGCGGGCGCGGCCGAGTCGAGCAGCGCGTCCGCGAAGGTCTGGGCGTATCCACGCGCAAACGTCAACAGAGCTCCGGTCCGCGACCCGACGACCACCTGACAGGGCACGCCCAGCACCGGGCCCTGGATGAGCCTCGGCAAGCTTCTTCCCGGCTCGAAGAGATCGAGGCTCGTGACATGCTCCATGACCCCGGCCACCGCGTCCCCGACGATGGCGATCCACGCGTTGGCATCGGTGGTGTCGGTAACGGCGACGTCGTCGGGAGTTGCCGGGGTCGGGCCCGGACCGATGTGCCAGACGGAGGCTTGCGTTCGGTTCATCCGGTTGATCATGAGTCCCGACGCGATCGCTACGTCTCCCGGATCGCGAGGCACCGCGACTCCGAACGGGCGCAGCTCGTCGATCGCTCCATCCTGCACGTCCCAGCGCGCCCGGTGGCTGAGATCGACAAGCATCGTGCCGGCTCCACGATCGTCGTACTCCAAAACGACGCGCCACCCATCGCGCAGCTCGACGCGGTCGGGCGTGGCATCAAGGCGGATGGGGGAGCGTCGCCGAACGGCGTCGTCCCGGGTACCGAGCTCGCTGGACACTAGACTCGGAGCCGCTCGCCCTTGGGGTCGTAGAAGTGCGGCGGCACGACCGTCGCACTCGTCCGCACGTCGTCGGACCGCAGGTGCTCGTAGATCGACAGCGTCGTCCCTTCGACCGCGAACCCCTCCTCGACCAGCGCCAGCCCGTACTGGTACCCGAGCGCACCGCTCACGCGGGTCGTGCACACGTAGCCCGCGATGCGATCTCCGTCGACGACGATCGCGCCGTCCTCCGGCCGGTGGCCCGCATCGTCGATGCGGAGTCCGACGAGCTCGAGCCGCCCGTCCTGCTCCTCGCACGCTCTCAGCGCGGGGGCGCCCACCTTCTTCGACGCCGTGTCCGAGCGATCCCAGAGCCAGCCCATCCCGATGTCGAGCAAGGTGACCCTCTGCTCGGACTCGGCCCCGATGATCACGTGTCCCTTCTCGGCGCGCATGCAGTACTGGGCCTCGAGCCCGAACGGTCGGATGCCGAGCTCCGCGCCCGCGTCCCAGAGCAGATCCCAGGCGTATTGCGCGTAGCTCGCTCCGACGTGGAGCTCGTAGGAGAGCTCGCCGACGAAGCCGAGTCGCATGCAGCGAGCTTCGACGCCGTCGCCTACAGGGATCACGCGGTACCCGAGATACGGAAACGCATCGTTCGAGAGATCCGCGTCGGTCACTCGTTCGAGCACCGCGCGGGCCTCGGGTCCGGCGAGATTGATCGACGCCAAGGCGTCGGTGAGGTTGAGGAGGTTGTAGTCCCACCCGTCGTAGCGCGTGTGGTAGCGGAACCACTCGACCGTCGACCCCGCGCGATTGGAGCTCGTCGTGAAGTAGTAGTCGTCTTCTCCGACCGGGATGACGACGCCGTCATCGACGACGTTGCCCGTGTCGTTGCACATCGCCGAGTACTTGCAGCGCCCGCGCGTCGCCTTCCGCATGTCGGAGATGTACACACGCTGCAAGGCATGCAGCGCGTGGGGTCCCCAGATCCGGAACTTGCCGAGCGGTGAGCTGTCGAGGAGACCGACGTTCTCGCGAACGTTCCGGATCTCTTCGCGACACGTGTAGTCGGCGCTGAAGTAACGCGCTCTCTTCCAAGCGCCCGCGCGTCGAAACACGCCGCCGCGGGCCGCTTGGTCTTCGTGCAGCGGCGTCCGCTTGTGAACGTCGTGGTTCGGACCGGCCAACGTCGCCAGCGACGGCGGGATGATCGGCGGTCGCACCGTCGTGGACGCGACGTCGCTCGCCGGCCGCCCCTCGATCTCGGCCATCGCCATCGCGACGTTCTGACCGGGCACGCGATACTGACCGGGGCCGAGACCGAAGTTGCCGAATCTCTTGGCCAGCTCGGGGACGTCGAACCCGAGCGCGGCGCACTGGACCGCGTTCTTCCACGTGCCGTCCTCGTCGTAGTCCAAGAAGGCCTTCCGGCCCTCGCCGATGTCGGGTCCGCGGACGATGCCCGTACCCGGCGGCGCCCCCGCGCCCTCGGCAACCTCGGCGCGCGCCGCGGCGAGCGTTCCGGAGACCGACGCGCCGCATGCGCTCGCGGCCTCGAGTCCCGCCAGCGTACCGGTCGCCTCGATCTCGACCGAGTCCGTCAGCCCGAGGACGCGGCCGGCGGCGAAGACGTCGCTCGGGAGACTCGCGAGCTCGAACGAGCCCGTATGGGTCGAGTGTCGGAAGCGCGCCCCGGCGCAGGAGAGCGCGCCGATGTCGGGCTGCCGCCCGGCGTTCGCGACGACCACGTCGCAGGGAAACTCTCGACGGGTGGAACCGCCGATCTCGGCGAGCTGCACACCGCGGACGACGCGCCGCCCCACGACCTGCGAGGCGGCCCAGCCGGTCAGGAGCTCGGCGCCGGACTCCGCGATGCGTGAGACCAGCTCTGGGTCCTGACCCTCGGGTCTCGAGTCCGCGATCGCGGGCACGTCGACTCCGAGCGACAGGAGATCGAGCGCGGCTTCGAGGGCCAGATCGTCGCCTGCGCTGAAGACCACGACCGCCCCCGGGCTCACGCCGTACGTTCGCGCCAGGCGCCACGCCGTATCGGCCTGCATGACGCCCGGGCGGTCGTTGTGGTTGAACACCAGCGGTCGCTCGAGCGCGCCCGTCGCGACGACGATCGTCCGCGCGCGACACTCCCAGTGACGCTCGACGAACGGATCCGCCGCGCCGACGCGCTGGAACCCGGTGACGAGGTTCTCACCCCATATCCCGGTCACGGGCGCCGACGTGAACACGCGGATGCGAGCGTCCGATCCGACGTGCTCGGCCAGTGCGCGCCCTCGAGCTCTGGGCGAGTCGGGTCCGTCCGCGCCCTCGAGCCCGAGGCGCCAGTCTAGGTGGCCGCCCAACCAAGGCCGACGCTCGAACAGACAGACGCGGGTGCCGGCCCCGGCTGCGGCGAGCGCGGCGCGCATCCCGGCGGCGCCACCGCCGATCACGGCGACGTCCGCGTTGAGAAAGATCTCTTCGCGGCGCCCCGGATCACCCGACGTCGACACATCGAGGATCCCCAGCCCCGCCATGGCGCGCATGCGGTTGTGGACGAAGTGCGCCGCGGCGTGTGGTCGATGGAAGACGCGATAGTAGAACCCCGCGGGCATCCACCGGTCGAGCCGGTCGAGGAACCCGAACGCGTCCGAGCGAGGATCGCCGCGGACGTTTTGCGCCGCGACGGCCATCCCCTCGCGGAGCAGCGTCGTGCCGGCCGACTGGTTCGGTACGCCGTCGATCGAGACGAGCTGGCTCGCCCCTTCGCCCTCGAGATCGTAGAGGCCGCGCGGGCGGTGGTACTCGAAGCTTCGTCCGAAGGTGCGCACGCCGCTCGACCATAGCGCCGACGCCACCGTGTCTCCCTCGTAGCCCGCGCGAGCCGAGCCACACCAGGAGAACCGCAGTCGCCGATCCGTGTCGATGCGAAGCGCGGAGGACCGCGGAAGACGCGTCACGACGTCTCCTCGCGGTTCGTGGCCGGGTTCCGAACGGTGGAGAACCACACGCCGCACCCACCCGCGTGATACCACCACTCTTCCTGAGCCTCGGGACGAGTCATGCGGAACTGCGCCCAACGGAAATGCGCCTCCGGATCCAGATCCTCCTGGTCCGGCCGCGGGCCCCGTTCGGGTCCCCCGTAGCGGAACTCGTACACGTCACGCGGGCCGCACACCGGACAGGTGAGGCGAAAGGTCATGGGCGCCTCAGTCCCACTGCCCGTACTTCATCGCCGTCGCCGTCTCTCCCATGTAGCGGTTCTCCAGGAACCGCCGCAGCGCGAACGGGCGCAGGATCTCCGGCGCCTCCTCGCGGGCGATGAAGTCGGCCATGTACTTACCCGTGATCGGACCCGACTTGAACCCGAAGTACCCCCATCCCACGTCGAGGTAGAGCCCGTCGTACGCGAAGTTGCCATCGAGGATCGGGGCCATGTCGGGCGTCATGTCCGCCAGCCCCGCCCAGATGCGAAGAAAGCGCACGTCCTTGAGGCAGGGCATGAAGTCCGTGAGCGCCTCGGCCTGGTGCTTGAAGTAGTAGGCAGTCACGTCGGTCGTGTAGTTGACCTGCGGATCCATGTGCGCGCCGGTCGCGATCTCGCCCTTGAGCGTCTGGTTCGCGTAGACGTGGTACGCGCCGGAGCTCACGACATGGTGGAGGAACGGCTTCAAAGGCTGGGTCACCATCGCCTGGATCGTGAGCGGGTTGACCGGGAGCTCGATGTCGAGCATCGCACATACGGCCGTACCGTACCCGCCCGCCATGATGCCGAGCTTGTCGCACCCGATGCGGCCCTCGCTGGTGCGCACGCCGGTGATGCGACCGCCATCGACATCGATACCTTCGACGCCGACGCCCTGGTGAATCGCGACGCCGTGCGCGCTCGCCCCCTTCGCGAGACCCCACACCACCGCGTCGTGTCGAACCACGCCACCAGGTGGGTGGTACATGCCGGCTTGAATGGGGTGCTTCGGCCGGTCGGAGATGTCCAGCGCCGGGACGACTTCCTTGCACTGCTGTGGGTCGAGGAGCTCCGAGCGGACTCCGTAGAAGTTCGCGGTGTTGATGGCGAGTCGGAACGAGCTGACCGCGGCCTCGCTGTGCGCGAGGTTCAGGTTGCCGCAGTTGTAGAACATGAGGTTGAAATCCAGCTCATCCGTGAGGACGGGCCACAGCTTCAATCCCTCGTCGTAGAGGCGGACGTTCTCCTGCGTACGCTGGTTCGCGCGCACGATCGCCGTGTTGCGACCGGATCCGCCGAACCCGATGTACTCGCGCTCGAGCACGGCGACATCGCGGATGCCGTGCTCCTTCGCGAGATAGTAGGCGGTCGCCAGTCCGTGAATCCCGCCGCCGACGATGACCACTTCATAGTTCCGCTCGAGCGGCTTCGTCTCCCAAAGTCGCCCGAGCTCCAAGAAGCCGGGTCGAAAGACGCTCACCCGATGACGGAGTAGGAAGAGTCCGGGTTCATCGTTCGCAATCGGCTGAAGAAGCCGATGTCGCAGTCGCGCTTCGTGTACTTCATGTGGAACTGAACCGGGTCGGCGTCGTGATCTCGACCGTCCTCGACCTCTTGGATCAGAGTAGCCATGAGCTTGCCGGCCACCGGCGCGTTCTTGAACTGGTTCCCGGACGTCCCGACGGCCATGTAGAACCCGGGAAGGTCCGACTTGTCGTAGATCGGGATCCAGTCGTCCGACACATCGTAGAGGTCCACCAGCCCCTGCTTCGCGTCGGGTACCGGTAGCCCCTTTACGCGCTGCGCCTCACGGAGCACCTGGGTCTGCCACTGGAAGCTGAACGTATTGTCGTAGTCGTCGGGATCCTCGACCCACTCGAGGTCGTCGCAGGGCGGGTCCTCGGATCCGATGAGGATGTGGTTGCCGACTTCGGGTCGTGAGTAGCATCCGATGTCGCTGTCGGAGATGAGCATGCCCACCACGTTGTAATCCACACCCTCGGGCGCCGGCACGTGACACACTTCCTGCTTCAACGCCCGCGTCTTGATGTTCATGCCTTCTTCCACGCCGGCCATGCGGTTGATGACGAACGAGTGCGGTCCCCCGACGTTGACCACCACCGGAGCGCGGATCTCGGAGCCGTCCCCGAGCTTCACCCCGGCGGCGCGGCCGTCGTCCTCCAGGATCTCGACGACCTCCGCATTGAACCGAAACTCGCCACCATGCGCCTCGCATCCGCGTTGCACGTTGTGGCAGCACAGCTGGGGGTCGTTGATGTATCCGGACTCCGGGATGTAGACGGCGCCGCGCACGTCGCCTCCCGTCGGCTGTCCGAAGCCGGGATCCGCCTCGGTGACGGGCGGGCCGAACTGTCGCGTGTCGAGGAACGAGAGCTTCTCGAGCATGCCCTCGGCATCCAGGTCCTCGTAGACGACGTGAAGCTCGTCGAGACTCGCCATCACCTTCTCGAGGTGGTGGTTCTTCTCGGTCTTGGTGACGAGGCACCCGGTGTTCACGTACCGAGCGAGACCCGATTCGTCCGGAACCCCGACGTACTTGCCCCAATCGAGCCAGTAGAAGTACGACTCGCGCGCCATGGCCACGCCATCCGGCGTCGAGTAGTGGAGTCGGATGATCGCGCACGTGTTCGAGGTAGAGCCGTATCCGGCCGCGGGCAGCTTGTCGACGTTCAGCGTCCTGAACCCGCGCTTGGCGAGCTCGAACCCCGTGCAGCAACCGATCACACCGGCACCGATGACGATCGCGTCGTAGTCCTGCGCCATGTCAAACCCAAGTCGAGAGCGACGAACGTGCGGATCCGATACGCGAATCTGGGGGTGGCGCACCGCGCGCGCCAAGGAGCGGAGACCGGCCGGCTACGGCTCGTAGAAGGGGTCGTGAGCCGAGGCGTCGAGACGCGTCACGCGACCGGTGTCGCGGTCGATGGGGCACCAGATCGTGCGCGACCGCGCGAGGAGCCGATCGTCTCGGTCGAGGATCTCGACATGCCGCTCGAAGCGGACGGGCGACGCTTCGCCGACCCAGGTGCGGGCGATGACCTCGTCACCGAGGTGCGCCGGACGCTTGTAGTCGATCTCGTGCCGCGTCAGGACCCAGGCCACGCGATCGGCGAGCTCGGGATCCGCCGTCGTCCGCCAGTGCTCGCCCGCGACCTCCTGGACCCAACCGACGTAGACGACGTTGTTCACGTGCCCGAGGTGGTCGATGTCCTCTTCGAGGACGCGAAACCGCTTCTCGTGCCGCCGTGCCTGTCGACCCGCGAACGGGTCCGTATGCGTGGCTGCCAAGAGACCTCTCGTTCGGGGGGGGGGGCTACCCGACCGCCAGCTTAACGCGAGGCCGGCGTCTTCGCGCGCACGGGCGGCGGGTGGCGCCGACCGGGTTCCTTCCCGGCCGGTCGGGCGTACGTTGCCTCCCCGGTTCCCACGATCTCGGAGTCATGGACATGCTCGAGCTGATCTGCACTCGCACCTGAAGCACGTGTCGCAAGGCGGTCGCCTTGCTCGAGGAGAACGACATACCCTATCGCTACCGCGAGTACCGGCAGGACCCGTTGTCCGCGTCCGAGATCGAGGACGTCCTGGGACGCCTGGGCCTCGGCCCGCGAGAGATGTTGAGAACGCACGACCGGGTCGCGAAGGAGCTCGGGTTGAGCGGGACCGAGACGGATGACGAGCTCGTGGCGCTCATGGCCGAGCACCCGACGCTCCTCCAGCGGCCGATCGGGCTCCTGGGTGAGCGCGCCGTGGTCGGCCGACCCCCGGAGAACCTGCTGGATCTCACCGAATAGGCATCGACTCATGAACAGACCCCAGCCGCACGAGCACGACGAGTACTACTCGCTCTACATCGATCGCGTCCCGGATCGGCCCATAGCCGACGTCCTGGGCGAAGCGCCGGCGGCGCTCGAAGAGCTCCTCGCATCGCTCCGGCCCGAGCACGAGACGTGGGCCTACGCGCCGGACAAGTGGTCGATCCGCGAGCTGCTCGGTCACGTGATCGACAGCGAGCGCGTGTTCAGCTACCGCGCGCTCCATATGGCCCGCGGCGACACCGCCGACCTTCCGGGGATGGACCAGGACGTGTGGGCGGGCGCTTCCAACGCCGGAGACCGCCCCGTCGCCGACCTGCTCGCCGAGTTTCGCGGTCTACGAGCGGCGAACACGCGGCTATTCACATCCTTCGACGACGAGATCTCGTCACGGACCGGGGTCGCGAGCGGGTACGCGTTCACCGTTCGCGCCCTCGTCTTCATCATCGCGGGGCACGAGATCCACCACCGCGACGTGCTCCGGGACCGATACCTCGCCGCGCTACCCGAGGAGGCGACGACGCATGGCTGACATCGACCTGTTCTACCAGCGACCCGGCTGAACGAGCTGCAAACGCACCCGTGCGGTGCTGGAGGAGACGGACCGGACCATCCGAAAGGAGCGGTCCACCACGAAGTCGCCGCTCACCGATGCCGATGTGGAGACGGTGCTCGGATCGGTCGACCGCGTCCTCATCGCGAGAGGCAAGAGCCTTCGTGAGCTGGCGCCGTCCGAGGCCGAGCTCGACGACCTCAAGGGGCCGAGCGGGAAGTATCGGGCCCCGATGCTCGTGACCGGGAAGACCCTGCTCGTGGGGTTCAGCGAAAAGGCGCTGGCAGAGCTCTAGAAGCGTCGCGCCTACCCCGCGCGGGTTCCGTCGGGCATGGCGGTCTCGGGCACCGCGAGACCCGGCGTGATGCCGTCCGCGTAGCCGAGGTCGAACAGCATGCCTTCGGATACCTCGCCGGCCATCGGACGCGGCTCGAGGTTGACGACGAACAGCGCCTGCCGACCTTCGAGCTCGGTCGGGTCCGCTCGCTCGCCCTTGATCCCCGCGAGGATGCGCCGCCGCTCGTTCCCGAGATCGACGATCAGCCGGACGAGCTTTTTCGAGTGCGGCAGGTCCTCGACGCGAGCGATCGTGCCCACTCGAATGTCGACGCGATCGAGGACATCGAAAGGGATCGTCTCTTTGATCGGGGCAGGGTCCACGGATCTACCTTGTTCGGAGGTACACGATACGACGCGGCACGCCGGCCCGCGTCGCGATCGTCGCGACCGGGATGAGCGACGACCACGATCCGAAGAGTCGGCCGCAGGATCACGATATACAACGCTCCGATGACCGCGACCGACGGTTCACGACACGATCAGGAGAGGCTCGCCGGCACCGACGACGGCTCGCCGCGGGCCGAGCCTCTCCGTCGCTCGAGCCACGCACCGACGACGAGCGACAGCGCGCCCGCGCCCGCACCGGTGACGATCGCTTCGGTCGCAACCGATCCGAAGGAGCCCGGGTGGATGAGATAATCGACGCCCGCGGTGACCACCCCGAGCACCAGCGCGATCACGATTCGCGGCGCTTTCCGAATCAGCATGATCACCGCGGTCGCCGCCGCGCCGGCG
>JAKSCH010000026.1 GCA_022360695.1 Gemmatimonadota bacterium | reverse complement strand
GGATTTCCGGCTCTTGTCGAGCCGCCTGACAAGCGTGAGGTCGGTGGTTCAAATCCACCCGGGCCCATAAACCTTCCGTGCGATCCCAAACCTTGCCTCGCCCCAGGACTGTCCCGACCTCACGGACGACAACATCGCTCAGTGGTTCAACCGAGCGTCCATCCAGGGTGCGAGCCCGGTGAATCAACGGCGACGACGACGGGTTTGCGCAGCCGCTGCTTGCAGGCGCGATCGGCGCGCTCTCGCCTCGGTCTGATCTACCCTCGGCTGATCGAGATGCGACCGATGTAAATCGCGGGCGGCTCGTCCTCCGGCTCGGCGAACCCAGGGGGCGGCTCAGGAGCGGCCAGGACGAACGTCACTTCGGCCTCTCCCGTCCATTCGTTCGTCGCGCGCAAGTCCGCGACCAGGTCCGTGATGTCGTACTGGTGTATGCTCGAGCGACCCTCCGAGCCGGGCTCGACTTGATCTCGCGGCTTCAGACCGAAGAAAGACAGGTTGCCCACATAGTAGCGACTATCGTAATTGGGGGTCACGCCCTCGGGCACATTGACATAGACCTCGTAGTGCCCGCCGGGCAGCGCCTCGACTTCGACATCGGCGAGCGTGAGCTCGTAGGTTCCAGATTCCTCACTCTCTTCTTCGATCACGATGATCGTGAAGCTGCCGTCCTCCTGAAACTCGACGTTCGTGGTGTCACCGATGACCACAAGCTCTTGCTCCTCGACTACCACGACCGTCTCCTCGGATTGCGGGGCGGGCGGAAGTGCGTCGTACGTGTACGAAAGATCCTGGGCCGTGTTGACGATATCGGCCCCGGACATCGGCACCTGGTTCCCGTTCTCGTCGAAAAACGTGAACATCTGGGTCAGCCAGAGGCCGGAAGACGGGTTCGACCGACCCGGTCCTTGGAGCCAGCCCTCCCACAGGCGATCGATGTTCGCATGGTGCAGCCAGAAGATTGGGTCGAGGGCGGCCTCCTCGAAGCTCCCCATGCCTCCGCCCACCTGGACGTGCACGTCATCGTGGGGCGTCGACTCGAACTCGCTGTGCGGGAACCCCGCGTGGATCGGAGCACCAACCTCTTGGCCCCCGAACGTGCTCGCGCCGTTGGTCGAGCTGAAGACCGTGAGATCGTAGGCGTCGGCGAAGGAGACGGCCGAGGCAGCGATCGACCCGCCCGCGTTGATCACCGCGCGCCGGTTCGACGTGAACAGCGGATTCGTGCTGGCGTCCGCCGGGGTGAGAAACTCATCCGGAAGCTGACGTGCGTTCGGATTCGTGAGATCCGTGTAGTCCCAGTACGGCAAGGCGAAATTCGGATCGCCCGACGCATCGCGCAGGATCCGCTCGAAGAAGTGCAGGTACATTCGGTGCCACGAAAGGAAGAAGAAGCTCCCGTGTTGGCAGCTGTTCCACGCCGGCTGGGAAGCTCCGCTCGAATGGCCGTGGATGGCGGCTTGATATTCCCAGCTCGTGGGATCGCTGATTGGGCGCGCCTTCATCGCCGCGATCCCCGCGCGCAGCGTCGCGATCTCCGTGGCGTTCAGGTCATCGATGTTCCGCCGCACCACGCTCCCCGCCGGAGAGGGCGACGGCGGCGGGGATGTCGGAGGAGACGGTGGAGGAGATGGAGTGCCACCTCCTGCCCCGGTTCCCGAGCAGGCCGCGACGGCCAAGAGGAGGACCACCACTCCGATCCCTCGAATCGGGGTCGTTTTATATGCGCTTAGAGCGTTCATTGGTGCCTCCTTTGCTACTGTCCCGCAAATAGCCGCCGGACGCGGGTCGGGACGACTCGCTCGGCCCAGGGTGTTCAACTGCGCGTAAGTCCATCATAATACAAATATATAGTACGGTCTCCCCTGTACAGTCAGCCTAGACGCTTGGTCGCCGGCAGGCACGGTCAGGTCGGCATGTACCCACAGAGGTGCACTTCTGTTTCCCGGCGGCCGCACCGCCCGACCGTGCCCCTCCGAACCCGGGAGCGTATCGAAATCCAACGAGGCGAGCGAGGAGGCGAGCATGGCGCGCCAGAAAGCCAAGAAGAAGCCGGTCCGACGAAGCGTCAAGAACCACCCGCGATATGCGGCGTTGAGGGAATACAAGGGCGGGACGCTCGAACTCGAGTCTCTAGGCCTGCTGGGGGCCCACTCCGTCGGGATCGGTCGAAAATGTGAACGTGGCGAGGCTAAAAACTCGCTGGCGATTCGCTATTACGTTCCCAAGAAGCGCCCCATGTCCCGCCTCACCTCGGGTGAGCAGATTCCGAAGACTGTCGAGTTCTTCAGCCGAAGAAGACGGAAGAACGTCCGGCTCAACACGGATGTGATCGAGATGCCTCCGGCTCAGTTGGAGCAGTTCGACCCCGAGCAGCGTGTGCGCCCGGTGGTCGGCGGTGTGAGCGGCGGCCCCCCGTCGGCCACCGGCACGATCGGGGGCTGGGTGTGGGACGCGACGGATGAGACCATCGTGATGCTGTCGAACCACCATGTCTTCGGCGACACCCCAGGAGTCGACATCATGCAGCAGGGGCCGGGCGACGGGGGTTCACTTCCCGCGGACCGGATCGGCCACGTCAAGCGTGGCATTCGCAGAAGCAAGAGCACACCGAATCGAGTCGACGCGGCGATCGGCGATCCGGAATCTCGCGATCTCGTCTCCCCCGAGGTGGCAGAGGTCGGGCCCGGCGTCCACGCAATCGAGGCCCCCACGATCGATTTACTGGTCGAGAAGTACGGACAGACGACCCGGCATACCTTTGGTGAGATCGCGGACAACGACTGGTCCGGGATGGTGGGTGGACGTCCGTTCGTGGACTGCGTCATGCTCGATCCCAGCCCGCCCAGCAACGACTGGTCTGCAGGGGGCGACTCCGGCTCGCTCGTCTTCTCTCAGACCGCCGATGCTGGTGGGGTGAAGCCGGTTGTGGGGCTGCATTTCGCCGGCGCCGGAACCCGCGGGATCGCATGCAAGATCCACAACGTCTTCTCAGCCCTCAACCTCACGACGTTGAGCACCGGTGCGTTCTCGACCTTTCTTGACGGAATCTTCGAGGCCGAGACAACCGGTGCGGTCACCCTTGATACGGAGGATCGTTTGCGGGCGGTTTCGGCCCTCGCAACCCAACCGTTACGCTGGTTCTCCACACGGCCGTTCATCAGGCCGGAGTGGGAAATGCCCCGAGCTGGCAGCTTCTTCTGCGGTATCTCGCGAGACGTCGAGGCGCGAGTCCGCACCACGCCGAAGGGCCGCAGGGTCGGTAGTTTCGTGGACCGCAACCGCGGGGAGCTGTTTCGGTTGTTGCTCCATGACGGCGACGTGAGACGCGCCACGACTGCCGCGTTGCGTCCAATCGTGGCCGGAGCGGTGACAACGACAGACGTCCTCGAGCGCGTGCTGACGCCAGAGGACCTGGACGCGTTGGACAAGGTTCGTCGTGAGCTCGAGTCGAAAGGGAGCGACGGACTCAAGCAATCACTCAAGCCGCTCGACTCGCTCCGAACGGGAGCCGAGGGTAGGAGCATTGCCGAGATCCTCGGTATCACCCTTTGAAAAAGTGCGAAAGACATTGTCCGATGAGAATCGAGTTCCTCTGGAAGAGCGGGCCGAATACGCCGCCCTGAAGTCGTACAAGCGCGCGCACCAGTGGGACCTGCTCCGTCGTTATGGCGCGCACGGCATCGGCATCGGCTGGAAGAAGACGGGTGGCGAGGTGACCGACACGCCGGCGCTCATCTTCTATGTCGCGAAGAAGACCACTCCCGAAGAGACCGACGTGGCGATCCCCAAGACGTTCCAGTACGTGCCGAAGGAAGATGAGGAGGGCGACGAGGGCGTCAACCTCGTCACCGACGTGGTCGAGTCAGCGCCTCCGAGCTTCGAGGAGGAGGGCGAGCCCGAGTAGACACTCCTTCCCTCGATCCGGCGCACAGTTCAAGGATCCTTCGAGTCGCGTCATTCGGTGTCCGATACCCGACAGATTGATCAGTTCGCGGGTGCTTGTGACTTCTCAGTCGGGATCACCGCTCACGCTCGCGTCTGCCGATTCGAACGCGCCATCGAAGCCCTGGCGCGCACGGACGAGGGCTTCGCCGCTTCTGTGGCCGGAATGGCGAACGAGCGGTGGAGCGAGCCTGTCCGTTGTGCCGTCGGTTAACCCCCTGCTGAGCCCGATACGCAGACTCAGGAGTCCGAGCAGATCGTGCGAGATGTCGTTGATAGTAGGACGTCTTGTCTGTCTTGATCGGTTACGACATGATTCCGCCGTCGCTGCCGTCGGCAACCTTTGGCTTGCCCTCTCGTCAGAAACCTGCGGGCAGATTGGATCCACCTCTCCCCTTCCCAGGTCCCATGTGGGCCCTCGGGTCCTCACAGTCCCTGTGAACAAATTGCCAGGTGTTCTCGACACCCTGCACACGGACCACGACTCCATCCTCTCGCAGGTAGATCGGGTTCATGCAGCGAGGGCACGTTGAGGGTACTGTGGGTGTTGGCCAATTCTGACTAGACGTCGTTTACCCTCCGACAATGTTAGATCGTACTAGTATTGGACCATCGTGAAGCCCGAGCCAGACTACGAGATCAGCCGTTTCGGATAATACACTTGAGGTTCGCGGAGAAGTTCCACACGTCTAGACTCGAGGTCGAGCTCGATCCGCTAAACAGCGTGTAACCGAGTCGTCCGTCGACGCCTACTTGACGGCTGAACGCGTACACGTAGTCCAGCGTGGCCGCCGGGCCCGGATCGTAGTTCGGGTTGAGCGCGCCGAACGGGAACGCCGTCTCCGCATGAAGGCTCCAGCCTGACCGCAGTCCGAGTGGCGGTTCTGCCCTCATGACGAACGTGAGCCCACCCGAGACGGTGGTCGGGGTCGTGTCCAGCCGTTCCTGGATGATGTTGATCTCGCCGTTTAGCCCCTCGCGTGGTGCTTCCGTGTCGCCGTCGGCGTCGAAGTCCCATGTGCACGCTGGCTGGTTGCGACTTGGGCAGGCGGCGATCGAGCTCCCCGAGTAGGCGAGGTTTGAGATCGTACACGTCGTGCTGCCACCCGTGCTGCACTGCAGCGCGGTCCACGGATTCGACGGGTCGGCCGAGTCGTTTGGAAACTGGCTCCAGAAGTCGGACGGCAGGGCGGGCAGCGCCGTCCCGAACTACGTCCAATGGAGTCTGACGGTCGTCGTGGCGGCTGTATTCGGTCCGCGGTTCCGAACTCGCACATAGACCCGATTCATGTCGGCCCGAGACGGCGCTCGGCGTCTCGTCTACAAACGAGTCCCACGTCGTGGCGGTCGGCGACGTCTGGTATGGCGGGGCGTCGACTTTGATGTCCATGCTGCGCCAATGCCCGATGAACCCGCGAGTAGGCTCGAACAGCGTGTTGCTGGGCTGCTGAGTGTTGCCCCAATCGAGCCGGTTGTCGCGCACGAAGACATCCGTCCCCACAAGTCCGCCTGCGGAGAGCCGGCTAGATGAAGACCGATCACTTTACGCTGCGGTTCGCGTCGGCAGATCGTTCAGTGACCCGAGTCCATGACGGGATACGAGGCACTTTTTCCGTCGAGCGCGGGTTGAACGCGATGTCGGGCGTTGCGCCCGTCTCCTGAGCAATAAGTGGCACCGCGAACCCGAAGCTCATGAATATTGTCGCGGCAACTGATTCTGAACGCGCAATCCGCATGTTGGTATTTCCTTTGATATCATGTGTCCTCGGCGTCAGGCAAGCGTCGACGGATCGATCGCGCACCGACCTGACGAAACGCTGAATGCTCATGGAAGCGAAGACCCTTATGACGAAACCGTTACGACGACTTGGATGGCGGCAGGTCGGGACATGCGCCTGCCGACGATACAGACCCAAGCAGGATCAGGTGGCCGCAGGTCACAGGGACACTCGCGAACGATGAATCGTCCGACGGCGGTTCGGTCCGCTCTGAGCGATGCGATCTCGTCCTGGACGGGCCGGTGATCGAAAAGCGCAGCCTGAAGCTCTATCCGAGCATTGGCGCTCGCGGTCAATCTGAGCGATGGACCCACGTTCTCGACCGGATAGAGGACATATCCTCTCGGACTGAGTGTCGCTTCTGAGCTATCGACGATCCGTCGCTCTCGTGGAGCGGGACGTGAATCGAGCACGTCGCGCAACCACTTGTATCGACGACGCCCCACCCAGCTCGAGATCTGCTGGTAGAACCTTCGTTCTCGCATTACTCCGACGACGGCGAAACCGGACCGGGTTTTCCACAAGACCGGACCGCCGGAGTGGTTGAGACCGACGGCCTGATCCGAGTTCCACGGAGACCACCAGTTGATGTCGAGGTTATCGTAGTGAATTCGTTCCGGCTGACCGATCTTGACCCAGCGTGTTTGCTGTAGGCCGTCCGGTTCGACTTTCCCCGCGCGCTCCCAGCGACCGAACCCGGACACGTACGCGTAGCTGCCTTGCTTGCACTCTCCCTTTATCTTCCAGGTACGCAACGGATCCAGATCGTCCAGGGGGCGCTCCACTTGTCCGAGCGTCATGTAGTCACCCGGCCGCCGGCCGCGCCTGGGCTCTTGCTGCCAGTGCCGAACCGAAAAAATACCGAAGCCGGGGAGGAAAATCGCCTTGCGACCGGGTTTCCCGGTCACGTGGGTCGTCGACAATACCCACCGCGAGTCGACCAGCGCGCAGCTCCCGTCGAGGAGCCAGTCGCGGCTACCACGGATCGCGTTCGGATCGGCGATCCCTGAGTTGTAGTGAAGAAGCGCGCCTACTTGCGGCTGAACATCGACGTGATGTCGCTCGGTGATCTGGGTCATCGATCGGCCTCGAACGGATTGTCGAAGACCATTCGAGCCTCCTCTTTACCGCCGCAGATCGATGGATCCGAACCGATGCCACCTCCCCCTGCCCACGATCCTGTCACCACGGGGTGGGGCAATCGATGACCCCGGTGGCGGATCAGTCGATCGAACCGTTCCCGGAGCAAGAAATTGATCGGGAAGTCCAGGTCGGGCGTGTCGACATCAAGTCCCGGTTGGTTCGGATCCGGCTCACGAGGCGGCCGAATGTCACAGAAATGGCGGATCCAGAGCTCGAGATCCTCCCCGCCGGGCGGACGCAGTTCGATTCGTTGCTCGTCGCCCCCGGTCATCGACCGGACAAGGAGATGCAGCGTCTCGACGTTTCCGACGTCCACTTTGACCGCGGCAGTCGTCTGCCGCTCCTCGCTAACTGGTTGGCGATTACCGCTGTATAGAGTCATCGGTCCTTGACGATCCCCGTCGGCGCCAAGCACTCCCTGGGCTACGATGACCCCGGCGACCAGAAGCTCTTCCGCCCCACCTCCTCCGGGAAGCGCGTCTCGGTTGAACGGGAGAAAGTCCTCGAGGTCATCCTCCTCGAGGACTTCCTCGGCTTCCCAAAGCCCCAACCCTCGGCCGTCGATCCGGTACGACTCGACACCATCTCCGACCCCTTCGAAGCTCACCCATTGCTTGTCGAGAAACACCGTCGTCCAACCTGGTGCGGGCCCACCAAACGCTGGAATGTTCGTTTGGATCACCGCGAAGTGGTTACCGATCTCGTCGGCGTTGATGTCGCGAAGCTTCTTCCCGGCGAGCGTGTGCGTGTCGGGGAATAGCACAGCCAGCTCGTCTTTATTGCTGTGGCGGACGTAGTTTCCCGCCCCCTGTATATAGACGGTGGCTTTGAAGGACATCCGTTCCTCCTGATCTTGAGTCGCCGGGCGGAAGGTGAGTGCTTTCGCGAGCGACGAGTCCACTCACAGGAGCGCATACCACGGTCCGTTTCATCGGAGGCCCGGCAGGTATTTTCGTGTCTACGAGAACGACGGACAGATGAGAACCTTTTCGCACCTCGACAGGATGGCTGCATGGGATTCCGGTGTAGCGCGCATGTAATCGAATTAGGTGTCTTGCCGTGGTCCCTGATTATCGGTTGTCAGGCAGAAGTCCCACGACCAGCCAGAACTACCGAGGCCCGAGTTTCGGAGGTTGTACGATTCTGTGGTTCCGATCGTGCTACTGTCTGTCCGACCGTGAGCGACAGCGATCAGCGCGTTTCACATCTACGCGCTCTTCACGAGCTGACCGCAGACGACGACCACGTCAGCCCCTTGTGGGCGGCCACGATGATCACCCTTGACCTCCAGCCGGCGACGATCGCGGCGGGGATAGACCGCCTTACTTCCGATACCGTGGATGTAGTGACACCGGCGCACTGGTTCGCGCTCGGCGCGCTTCGTCGCGAACACGCAGATCGAGCTGACCGGCCAGGGGAGCTCGTCGCGGCGTTGGACCATACGCTTCGAGGGTTGGAGGGTGACCCGATGTCGTTGCTCGGTCTGTTCAACAGGGCGCTGATCGAGAGCGATCTCTCGTTGTGTCGGGCGGCAGAGCAGACATGGAGGCGATACGTCGAGATGGAGCCCGATCCCCGGTGGCGAGCTGAGGCCCTGGATCACGCTGATCGACCTGATTGCGTGAGGTCGTGGCAGTCTCCGGACGACTCTCTCCAGGATCTTCTCGAACGACAAATCCCCGCGTTGCTGGAGATGGCGTTCGAGGAACCCGAATGGACGGATGCCTGGCGCACAGCCGAAGCCCTTTCCGAAATGACCGGAGACTCGCTGGTCTTGCGAATACTAGATGACATCGGGCGTCTCGACGCTTCGGACAAGGTAGATTTTCGGGAGTACCTGTTGATTCGAGACGGTGTGACCGCGGGGTCCGCCGATAGTGTGGCCCAGCCTTTCGTCGAGCTCGCAGAAAAGGTGGCGCGGTTGGTTCCTGCGACGACGCCTTTGGTCGACCTCGATTTGGGACGCTTGGCCATCTATATGGGACGCTTCGAAACGGCTCTTGAGAGATTGAATGAACTAGGGTCGAGATCCAACTCCGATCGGGACCCGTGGATCGCGGGTCGCGCTGATTGGTTGCGCGGGCTCGCCTTGGTACGAGGCGGGAATCGCGAGGCCGCTCTGTCCGCGCTTCAGCGATCGGCCGCCACGTTCGGTACGGCCGGTTACACGCGGGCCCAGCACTCGGTCGCGACATTGCAAGCCGAGACCTTGATCGAGCTGGGGCGC
>JAKSCH010000369.1 GCA_022360695.1 Gemmatimonadota bacterium | reverse complement strand
TTCGTGATCGTCGAGGACGAAGCGGCCGCGGGGCTCTTCACGAACGCGGATTATCAGGAGCTCGACCAGGAGCTCGACGACTTCGTCGCGCCGGTCGACCACTCGTACTTCGGAACCCCGGCCGATCTGGACGGAAACGGACGTACGATCGCGTTCTTCACCCGCCAGGTGAATCGTCTCACCGAGCCCGGGAGCGGCGGCATCGTCATCGGGTTCTTCACGAACGTGGACATCTCGGATCCCGTCGACTGTCCGTCGAGCAACGAGGCCGAGATCATCTGGCTGATCGCTCCCGACCCCGATGGCGAGGACGGCCCCGCGGTGGGCGTCGAGTTCGTCAAGGGGATCGCGCGTGGTCTGGTGGCGCACGAGTTCCAGCACCTGCTCAACGCGCAGCAGCGGGTGACCATCGGCGGCGGGTCGTTCGCGAACACCGAAGACTCGTGGATGAACGAGGGGATGTCGCACATCGCCGAAGAGGCGGCCGGGTTCTTTCGGATCGGTGTCCGACCTCGCCAGAATTTCGGGTACGCCGAGCTGAGTGCGAGCCAAAGCGACACCGACGTCTTCGAGGACTTTCACGAGGGCAATTTCTTCAACGTCGACTCATATCTTTCGTCCCCCTCCACCGTCGAGGCGCTCACGGTCGTCGGGGCTTCGTTTCCGACACGCGGATACGGGTACGTCTTTCTCCGCTGGCTCGGTGACCGATACGGACCGGCCGGGGTGGGGATCCTCGGCGGCGTCGATGAGGACGCCCTGTACCGTGAGCTGTCGAGCGGCGGACCGAGCCAATTGGTGGGGATCCCCAACGTGCTCCGCGCGATCAACGTCGTCTCGGGCCAGAGCCCGACGTGGGACGACGTGCTCGCCGAGTACTTCGCGGCCACCGCCGCGGACGATGCGGTGGCCGGTCTGCCGGAGGGCGCGGAGTTCCGGACGTGGGATCTCCCCCGAACGTTCGAGGAGCTCGCGACCGCCGGCGTGCTCGGGTCGGGGTATCCGCTGAGCCCGACTCCGATCGCGATGGGGGCCGGGACCTCGTCGACACAGAGCTTCGACTTGCTGTCGTCCACCGCGAGGTACTTCCGGTTCTCGTCCACCGGCGCGCACCCGAGCATGCGGGTCGAGCTCACCGCGAGCTCGGGGGCCGACGTGCCGAACGGCGCGCGCGCGCGCGTCGTCGTGGTGCGAACGCAGTGACGATCCGGCCCCTCGTCGCGGGGCTCGCCCTGGCGGCGAGCGGTTGCGCCCCGGAAGCCAAGAACGACCTGGCTTGGGTCGGGAGCGTGGGGCCGGAATCCGTCGAGGGGCGGGTACGCGTGGTCGGGAGCCAGCCGTTCGAGCGACCCCTGATCGAGCCGGAGACCGGCGAGCCCCGGGTCGTGATCGGTCCGTACGAGAACGAGCTGAAGCGGCTATCCGGTGCCGTCGTGCGCGTGACGGGGCGCTTCGTGGAGGGGCGGTTGCCCGAGACCGCGCTCGAGGGCTCGTCGTACGAGATCCTGTCGGTCGATGGAGATCGTCCCGTGATCGGGCGACTCGTCCGCGATGACGTCGGGTTCTTCCTGGAAGCCCGAGGCGGCGTCGTCCGTCGGGTCGGCGTGGTCTCCGATCCGCTGTCGGAGCGCGTGGGCTCGCTGATCTGGGCCGTGCTGGACGAGTACGACGGCGTCGCGCGCTACGGCATCCTGCGGGATTCGACCGAGTGACGCCCGTCCGCCGGACCCGTGCGCACCGGGGGCCGCGAGCCGCGCTCGCGGGCGCCGCCGTCCTCACGGTCGTCGGGTGCGAGAGCGCCCCCCTGACGTCGCTCCCTCCCGACTTCGCCGCTCCGACGTCGAGCACGACCCTACGACTCGAGCCCGGCGCGTTCACGACGCTGACCGGCGCACAGGCGGTCGCCCCGATCGACATCGCGCCGGCGGAAGAGACGCAGACGTTCGTCGTCGCGATCCAGAACACGAGCGACAGGGCCGGCGGCGGGACGCCGTATCGACTCAATGTGCGGCGCGAGGCGCAGATCTCCGCGAGCGCCTCGCGGTCCGCGCGTCGCGCCGTCGCACCGAAGCCGCTCCACCCGCGGCTGGATGCGTGGGCGGGGCGGGGAGAGCTCGATTTTCGAGCCGACGTGCGGCGACAGATCGACGGGGCCCGCGCGACGTCCGGGCGCGCGCGGCCGGCGCCCGTCGTCGGACAGATCGTCGAGTTCCGATCACCGGTGACGGCCGAGGGCGAGCTCGACACGTGCGCGTCCACCGAACGGGTCACGGGGATCGTGCGAGCGGTCACGCCGAGCTTCGCGATCGTCGAGGACATGGCGCTCGTGGACTCGGCGGGCGCGAGTCCGCTGAGCGCCGCGGACTACGCCTCCTTCTTGTCCGAGGCGGAGGAGTACACCGTCCCGGTGAGCGAGGCCTATTTCGGAAGCCCCCCCGACGTGGATCGGAACGGGGTCGTCTACGCGTTGGTCACGTTGGAGGTCAATCGGCTCGGGGCTGCCGGCTTCTTCACG
Organism: Gemmatimonadota bacterium; assembly: GCA_022360695.1. Lineage (GTDB taxonomy): Bacteria > Gemmatimonadota > Gemmatimonadetes > Palauibacterales > Palauibacteraceae > Palauibacter. The sequence continues at coordinate 2,228 of JAKSCH010000369.1, read as the reverse complement.
GCGTCCGATCTGGCGGCCGTCGAGGACTGCGCGGCCAGCAACGAGGGCGAGGTCTTGTGGCTGATCGCGCCGGATCCGGTCGGGCGTCACGGATCGATCATCTCCATCGATCTGGTGAAGGATCGGTTGGTCGGCGTCCTGACGCACGAGCTCCAGCACCTGATCCACGCGGGCCGCCGCACGTTCGAGGGGGGCGGCGCCCTGGGCGCGGCGGATGAGCCGTGGCTCAACGAGGGGCTCTCGCATATCGCCGAGGAGGTCACGGGGCTCTACGTGGCCGGGCTCCGCACCGGGCAGAACCTCTCGCTCTCCGATCTCGATGATCCGGTCGTCAACGAGCGGTTCCGACGGTATCACCTCGGCGACATGAGCATCGTCGCCAACTACCTCGAGTCGACGACGAACGTACCGCTGCTTCCGCTCGGTCCGACGACGCGCAACGACTTCAGCCGGGCTCGCGGGTTCGGGTATCTGTTTCTCCGGTGGCTGGCGGATCGCTTCGCGACGGGTGGCGGGCAGGGGCTGGTGGGGACCGGTGACGAGGAGGCCCTGTTCCGCGCGCTGACGCTCGGCGGCCCCGGTCTGCTGCAATCCACCGCGAACGTGGAAGCGGCGCTTCTGTCGACCCTCGGGGCCCGTCGAACATGGGACCAGCTGCTCGGCGAGTACGCGGCGGTGCCGGCGGTCGACGACTTCACCGAGCCACAGGTGCCGCTCGCGCCCGCGTTGCAGCTCAGCACGTGGGACCTACAGGGCGCGTATGAAAACGCGCGCCTCAACGGGTTCGCCGCCGTGTTCCCGAACGGCTTTCCGCTCGATCCGCCGCTCTTGAACCTCGGGGAGCTTCCGGCGGGCGGCTTCGCCGATTCGTTCGAGCTCTACCCGTCTTCGGTCTACTACATCCGGCTCGAGGCGTCGCGTGAGACGCCGCTCACCCGGCTCTCCATCGGCGACGCGACCGGCGACCCGATCACGTCGAACGCGGATCTCCAGATCACCATCGTCCGGACCTTCTGACCTCTCGCGCCGCCGCGTCGCGGGCGGCCGCCCCGGTTCGTCCGCGGATGAGCCCGGCAGCGCCTTCTCGTCGAGCCGGCGAGCGGAGAAGATACGGGGTCGACGGGGTCGGGGGGCGGCTTTGGCGCGGCTCGGCGAACCGGCTACCTTCGACCCGCACCGCGGCTCGCCCGAAGCGTCCGCGCACCGCGTCCATCGACGGGTAGGCCGATGAACGACTCGCAGATCACCGTTTCGCTCCCCGACGCATCCACGAAGACGCTCCCGGCCGGGGCCCACGCCGGAGATCTGGCGGCCGCGATCGGCCCGGGGCTCGCCAAGGCGGCGGTCGCGGCGCGCGTCGACGGCGAGCTGACCGACCTGGGTCGCGCGCTGCCGGACAGGGCCGAAGTGTCGATCGTCACCCGGAAGGACGACGATCCCGATGCCTTGTACGCGCTCCGGCACTCGGCCGCGCACGCCCTCGCGACCGCGGTCCGCGAGCTGTTCCCGGGCGCCGGGATCGGGTTCGGCCCTCCGATCGACGACGGGTTCTACTACGACTTCGACGTGCCCGAGCCCTTCACGCCCGAGGATCTGGAGAAGCTCGAGACGCGCATGGCCGAGGTGGTGGCCGCCGATCAGCCCTTCGAGCGACGCGAGGTCGACCGCGACGAAGCCCGGGAGCTGTTCGCCGACGACCCCCTCAAGCTCGAGCGTCTCGAGGAGATCCCCGAGGACGAGACCATCTCGGTGTACGAGAACGGTCCGTTCGTCGACTTGTGTCGCGGGCCCCACGTCCCGAGCACCGGCGAGATCAAGCACTTCAAGCTGCTCACGGGCGCAGGGGCCTATTGGCGCGGCGACGAGACGCGCCAGATGCTCCAGCGCATCTACGGGACCGCGTTCTACTCGGAGAAGGCGCTCGACGAGCACCTCACGCGGCTGGAGGAGGCGCGAAAGCGCGACCATCGAAAGCTGGGTCAGGAGCTGGATCTCTTCTCGATCCAGGACGAGATCGGTCCCGGCCTGGTGTGTTGGCACCCCAAGGGCGCGCGGGTCCAGCTCGAGCTCAGACGTTGGCTCGAGGACCTGCTCGCGCGACAGGGCTACGAGTTCGTATACACCCCGCACGTCGCGAGCGAGGCCCTGTTCCGGCGCTCGGGTCACCTCCCGAACTACGCCGACAACATGTACCCGAGCATGCGGGCCGAAGGGGAGGAAGAAGCGTT
>JAKSCH010000105.1 GCA_022360695.1 Gemmatimonadota bacterium | reverse complement strand
CGGGCTCGTCGTTCACGCCGTGGTAGTCCTCGTGCGTCCCGGTGAAGAAGAAGAGGATGGGGACACCCTTGCGCGCGAAGTTGTAGTGGTCCGATCGGAAGTAGAAGTTCTCCTCGGGCCAGGGGTCGTCGATCATCACGAGACCCAGCTCGGGGTGCTCGTCGATGACATCTTCGAGGCGCTCACCGAGCGTCGATTCGTCGCGACCGATCGCGACCACGGTATCGCGCCAGTTTCGCCCGATCATGTCGATGTTGAGGTTCGCGACGGTGTTCTCGATCGGGAAGAGCGGGTTGTCGGCGTACCACGCGGATCCGAGAAGCCCTCGTTCCTCACCGCTCACGGTCAGGAAGATGAGCGAACGTCGCGGCGGCTCCGGGAGCGAGGCGAACGCCTCGGCCAGCTCGATGACCGCGGCCGTACCCGACGCGTCGTCGTCCGCTCCGTTGTAGATCGAGTCGTCGGTCACGGTTCGCCCGACGCCGAGGTGGTCCATGTGCGCGGTGAACACCACGTATTCGTCGCGGAGCGCGGGATCGGACCCCTCGATCCAGCCGATGGTGTTCAGGGCCTCGTCCTGGCGGAGGCTCGAGCTCGATCGCAGCGTAGCTCGATACCCTTCGGCCTGCCCACCCGAGTCGAGGGCTTCGCGAAGCGGCTCCGGGAGGGCGGCGTGCCTCACCAGCGCGGTGGGCGCCCCCATCTCGTTCGGCACGCCGACCGACATCTGCTCGCGGTCGAAGAAGCGCCGCAGGCCCGCGAAGTAGTCATCCGACTCGTCGACCGCGAACAGGACGCCGCTCGCCCCGGCATCGAGCAGGCCTCGCGTACGCGATATCGCCGCCCCGAGCGTCTGCTGGGTCACGCGCACCGCCGCGACCGCTCCATCGAGGTCCTCACCGGGGTCGAGATCGACGACGCGGAGCGCGCCGCTCGCCTGCGCGGGACCCGTGGGAATCGCGATGAAATCCGCGTTCGCGAGCGCGCCACCGCCCACCCCTTCGATGCGTACGTCCTGGGCGTCGGTCGGACCGGGCGCCGAGAAGGTGAGCGGATAGGACTGCAGATAGGAATCGCCGTCGACGGGGAGCAGCCCGAAGGACTCGAATCGACCCGCGATGTGGTGCGCCGCCTTGGTGAGCTCAGGGCTGGGCGTGGCGCGACCGCGCATCGAGTCGTGCGCGAGCGCGCCGATCCGCAGCATGAGGTCGTCGGCGCTGATCGTCTCGGCCGCCGCCGCGGCCGCCTCGGGGTCGGTCTGCGCGGCGAGCGGGTCCGGAGCGCGCGAGCACGCCACGCTCAAGGTCGTGAGACACAACGCGGTGACGCGTGTCACGCGACCGTCGGGTATGAAAGAACGAACGGACTTCATCGACGAATGCCCCCCATTGACTGGTTGCTCCGCGGTTGGCGGCGGTTCTCGGCGTCGGCTAGTGTCCTGTCTCCATGGTCGCTTGTGCACCGAAGGTGACGAGGCACCCGCGTGCCGAGGCGCGAGAGCGAGGCATAGCCATAGCTACGTCGAGATCGAGCAACGATGGCAGGCGGGATGGATCGTCGCCCGAATGCCAAGCGACCATCGAGACAGGACACTAGTCTTTCCCGATGAGCGAACCGACCGCAACCGGGACGTCCTCGCTCGACGCGGCGCGTCAGCGTCTCGATCTCGCGAGTCCTCGGGAAATCGCCGGTCTCGCGCACCTCGAGCTCGTGGCCCGCGGCGTCGTCGAGGGGTTCCTCATCGGGCTCCACGAGTCACCCCGTCGAGGGTTCTCGGCCGAGTTCGCCGAGAATCGATCGTACAACCGCGGCGACGACCTCCGGTACCTGGACTGGAAGGTATACGCGCGAACCGATCGTCTGTTCGTCAAGCAGTTCGAGGAAGAGACCAACCTCCGCGCGTACCTCCTCCTCGACGTCAGCCAGTCGATGGGCTGGGTGTCGGCGCCCGATCGATTTCCGACCAAGCTCGAGTACGCGCGGCTCCTGGCCGCCTCGTTGTCGTTGCTCCTCACCCAGCAAGGCGACGCGACCGGTCTGATCGCCTTCGACGACGCGATCCGCGGGCACATCCGGCCGCGCAGCACACGTCGTCATTGGCGTCGGCTGCTCGCCGAGCTGACCGGTCTCGAGCCGAGCGGAAAGACCGACGCGGGCTCGGCGATCAAGGATCTGTCCGGTCGCCTACAGCGGCGGGGGATGGTGGTGCTCATCTCGGATCTGCTCGTCGAGCCCGAGACGACGCGCACGGCGCTTCGGTATCTCCGACATCGAGGACACGAAGTCATCCTGTTTCACATCCTCGATCCCGGTGAGCTCGAGCTCCCCGCGGCCGGGGAGGCGATCTTCTTCGACCCGGAGACCGGAGAGGAGCTCGGCGCGAACTCGGCGGCGCTTCGGAAGCAGTATCGAGAGGCCGTTCAGGGTGCGATCGCGGGGTGGCGCCGCGATGCGTTGCGGGCCGGCGCCGACTACGCGTTGCTGACCACCGACACGCCCCTCGGGTTGGCGCTTCGACAGTTCCTTCGAAAGCGGGCGCGGCTGGCGTGAGCTTTCTCTACGCCTGGGCGATCGGGCTGGGGGCCGCCGCCCTCGTACCGCTCATCCTCCACCTGCGGCGACGTCAGACCGATCGTCGCGTGTCGTTCCCCGCCCTGCGCTACCTCACGCGAGCCGAGGATGAGCGGTCGAAATCGCTCGTCGCATCCGATCTTCTTCTACTGGCCGTGCGCGTGGGCCTTCTGCTCGCGCTCGCGCTCGCCGCGGCGGGGCCGTTGCTGGGACGCGGGGGCGCCCGCGACCACGAGCCGACCGATGTGGCGCTCGTCATCGACAACTCGGCCAGCGCCGCCCGGCTCTCGGGAGACCGTCCGTTGTTCGAGACCCTGATCGCGCGAGCCCGGCAGGCGCTGGAGGCCTCGCGTCCCGAGGACCGGATCTGGGTCTTCCCGACGGTGGGGGCACCGATCGCCGCCGGCGTCGGTGCGGCGCGCGCGGCCGCGGCGCTCCAGGGCGTCGAGCTCACCGATGGCGGCGCCGACCTGGGGTCGGTCGTGGCGCGCGCGGCCGCGGCGCTGCCGGCGGACGAGGGCCGGCGACGAGAAGTGCAGCTGGTGTCGGATCTCCAGCGGGCGGGATTCGCCGCGCCGCGCGAGCCGACCACGGACGAGGCGGCGCTGGTGGCATACGCACCGGATCCCCCCGCGGAGCCCAACGGTGGGGTCGCGGAGCTGAGCCTCACCGGCGGAACCACCGTGCCGTCGGGGATGGGACACGGCGTCATCGTCCGGACCGGACGGTTCGGTGGCGGCGAATCCGACTCGACCGGAGAGGCCTCGCTCCGTCTCGAGCTCGATGGTCGGATCGCCGGCGCCGCCCGCGCGCCCTGGGGGGCCGCCGCGACGCTCGGGCTGCCGGAGCTCCCGATCGGCTCGCACCGCGGGCGCATCGAGATCGACCCGGCGGGCGCCCGGCCCGACGACTTGAGACACTTCGCGATCCAGGTCGTGCCCCCGCCCGATGTCCGTTTCTACGGCGAGGACGACAGCTTCCTCCGGGTCGGGATCGCGACGCTGGGACAGGCAGGTCGGCTCGGGCTCGGCGGGGGTCCGTCGGTCGCCGTGCTCGAGGGCGCGGCTGCGGCGCAGGCCGCGAGTATCGACGCATCCACGTACGTGTTCGTCCCCCCGGCGGACCCGATCGACCTCCCCGCGTTCAACCAGGGACTCGCCGCCGCAGGCGTCGGGTGGCGGGCCCGGACCGACGCGGACCGAGGCGATCTGGGGCTCGTGGAGCCGGAGGCGGCGTTCTCGTTTCAGGGCGTTCGGGTGCGGGCGCGCTATCGCCTGCAACCGGCGGGCGGGGGTGGAACGGCCGACACGACGCTACTCGTCACCGACGACGGCGAGCCGTGGCTCGTCCGCACCGGGGTCGGTGACGGTCTCGCGCTGGTGCTGGGCTCCGCCATGACGCCCGAGTCCACGGACCTCCCCGCGCACCCCGCGATGATCCCGTTCCTCGAATCGCTGCTGGTCCACTGGTCGCACGTGGCGACCTGGCCGCCCTCCGACTTCGAAGCCGGCGCATCGCTCGCGCTCCCGAGCTGGGCGAGCGAAGTCGAGGCGCCGGCCGGGGACGTCCGGACCGTGGAGGGCGGGGGTCGCTACGAGCCCGCTCGAGCCGGCGTATATACGGTCCGTGGGACGGATTCGGACGGGACGGCCCGCGAGGTCGCGTTCGCCGCGAACGTGCCGCGACGCGAGCTCGACCCCTCGCCGGTGGAGACCGCCGAGCTCGAGGAACTGTTCCCCGGCCGCCCGGTATTCACCGCCGGGCCGGACGCGGGGGCGTGGGAGAGCGGGGTGTTTCGGGCGCGGCGTGGCCGCGATGCCGCGCCGTGGCTCCTCCTCCTGGCGTTGGCTCTGGTGGCAGCCGAGCTGATGCTGGCCACGCCCGGCCGCTCGCGACGCTCGACCGCCGGCGGCGAGACGTCTCAAGGGAAGAGCGAGGCCGTATCGGGCGCTTCGAGCTGATACGCAGGACATTCTCCGAGCTCGTGCGGGCCGCCGGTCTTCCGGAGCGGCTTTCGCGAGGTGGTGCTCGTGCGCTCGTGCGCGACGTCCCCGGTGCGGCCCGCGCCGCGCTCGCGCTCGGGCTCGACGACGTCTCGGTCGGGTCGCCCGTGGTGTGGGTCGCCGAGTCGCCGGCGACCGCGGACGCCATCCAGGCGGACCTCATCGCCCTCGTCGGCCCGGACGACCCGCGATCGCGCGAGATCCGCGGGTACCCGCAGCGCGAGGCGCTGCCCGGCCAGGACGCCGATCCCCACATCGAGATCACGGCGCAGCGCGTGGACGCCCTCGCCGCGCTGCTGGGAGGCCGCTGTCGGCTGATCGCCACGACGGCGCGCGCCCTCGTCGAGCGGCTCCCGGTCCCCACGAGCGGCGGCTCGTTGTCGCTCCGGGTCGACCGGGGCGGCCGAATGCGGCTCGACGAGCTCGCCGAGCGGTTGCTCGCCATGGGGTTCGCGAGGACGGACGCGGTCCGCGAGGTCGGCGACTACGCGGTGCGCGGCGGCATCGTCGACGCGTTTCCGTTCGGACACGATGCCCCGCTCCGGATCGAGCTCTGGGGCGATGAGATCGAGTCCATCCGACGGTTCGACGCGCTGACCCAGCGGTCATCCGAAACGATCGACCACGCCGAGATCTTCCCGATCGATCTCGTCGGCGGCGCGTCGGACGGTCCGACCGAGCGGCGATCGCTGCTCGAGCTGCTGCCCGAAACGACGACCCTGTTGCTGCTCGAGGGGGCGGACGGGCGCCGCGCCCGCCGACGGCTGTGGGAAGACGCCCGGGACGCGCGAGCCCACCGGGACCCGGACGAGCTCGGAGCCGACGATCTGGTGCTCCCGGCCGAGGAGGCCGAGCGACGTATCGAGGCGTTGCGCCGGGTCGAGCTCGTGCCGGAGGGACGGGAGGCGGACGGCGGGGACGGACCGATCCGGCTCCCGGTGACGTCGCCCCCGAAGATCGATCGCGATATGAAGCGGTTGGTCGCGCACGTGTCTACGGCGCGCGAGCGCGGCGAGCGGGTGCTCGTCCTGTGTGACAACGAAGGACAGATCGAGCGCCTCGAGGAGATCCTGCTCGAACGCGCCGGCCCGGCGATCGCGAGATCCGCCCAGCTCGCGGTCGGTACGCTGAGCGGGGGGTTCGGCGCGGGGGACCCGGCGTCGCTCCTCGTCCTCACCGACCACGAGATCTTCGAGCGGACCTACCGGGCCCACCGGGCGAGGTTCCGCGGCGCGGCGACCCTCGAGTCGATCGCGTCGATCCAACCGGGAGACTACGTGGTCCACATCGACCACGGCGTCGGACGCTATCGCGGCATCCAGCGCGTCGAGATCGGGGATGAGACGATCGAGACCCTCGAGATCGAGTACGCGGACGCGGAGATCCTACGGCTCCCTCACTATCGTCTCGATCTGCTCGAGCGCTGGAGCGCGGCCGGATCGGACGCGCGTCCTCCTCCGATCCACAAGCTCGGTGGCAAGCGCTGGAAGCAGCTCAAGAACCGAACGGTGGCGGCGATCGAAGCCACGGCGGTCGAGCTGCTGCAGCTCTACGCCAAGCGCCAGCTGCTCCCCGGACGAGCCTTCGTCGGCGAGACGTCCTGGCAGCGCGAGATGGAGTCGGCGTTCCTCTACGACGAGACGCCCGATCAGCTCTCGACCTGGGATGCCGTACGTAACGATCTCGAGCAGCCGACCCCGATGGATCGACTGGTCTGCGGCGACGTGGGGTTCGGCAAGACCGAGATCGCGATCCGCGCCGCCTTCAAAGTCATTCAGGAAGGCGCCCAAGCCGCGCTGCTCGCGCCCACCACTATCCTCGCGGATCAACATCTACACACGTTTCGCGAGCGCCTCGCCGGATTCCCGGTCCAGATCGAGGGCTTGTCGCGGTTCCGCACGCCGGCGCAGCAGAGACAGGTCGTCGAGGGACTGGCGAGCGGCGCGATCGACCTCGTGATCGGCACGCACCGCCTGCTCTCGAAGGATGTCATCTTCCGCGACCTCGGACTCCTGATCGTCGATGAGGAGCAGCGGTTCGGGGTGAAGCAGAAGGAGCGGCTCAAGGAGCTCCGCGAAGCGGTCGACGTGCTCACGCTCACGGCGACGCCGATCCCGCGCACGCTCCACCTCGCGCTCGGCGGCATCCGGGATCTCTCGCTCATTCGGACGCCGCCGCGGAACCGGATGCCGATCATCACGCACGTCTCGACGTGGCACGACGAGGTCCTCGAGGAGGCGATGATGCGCGAGCTGGATCGGGGGGGTCAGGTGTTCGTCGTGCACGACCGCGTCGAGACGATCGACGCGCTCGCCGAGCGGGTCCGCCGGCTCGTGCCGGAGGCCCGGGCCGAGATCGCGCATGGACAGATGCCCGAGCGGGATCTCGAGGACGTGATGCATGCGTTCATCGAGGGCGAGATCGACGTGCTCGTGTGCACATCGATCATCGAGAACGGGCTCGACGTGCCGTCGGCCAACACGATGATCGTCCACCGCGCGCACAACTTCGGTCTCGCCCAGCTCTACCAGCTTCGTGGCCGCGTCGGGCGCTCGCACCGACGCGCCTACTGCTATCTGCTCGTACCGGACGACGTCGCCGAGGACGCGGCGCAGCGACTCCGCGTGCTCGAGCACCATACCGAGCTCGGGTCGGGGTACCAGGTCGCGCTCAAAGACCTGGAGCTCCGGGGCGCCGGGAATCTGCTCGGCGCCGAGCAAAGCGGGTTCGCGACCGCGGTCGGGATCGAGACGTACCAGCGTCTGGTCGAGAGCACCGTGCGTCGTCTCAAAGGCGAAGGGGACGGCGACCCCGTCGGCATCCGCGTCGCCGTCGAAGGCGAGTCGTTCCTGCCCGACCCCTACGTCTCCGAGACACAGCAGAAGATGCATCTCTATCGCCGTCTCTCGCGTCTCAAGGAGTGGGACGAGGTCACGGATCTCCGCGAGGAGCTCCGCGACCGGTTCGGTCCGCTGCCCGATCCGGCGCGCCGGCTGCTCGACGCGGCGGAACTCCGGATCCTGGGGGGTATGATCGGGGCGGAGTGGGTCCGTGCGTCGGACGACGACGCGCGCATCACGTTCCGGGAAGACGCGTCGCCGAGACTCGGGCTTCTCAAGAACGCGCTCGCGGACCGTCAGTTGAACGTTGAAGTACGGCGGCTTCAGCCGTTATCGTTGGTACTATGGAGGGCGGGGGCGGAACCCCTGCTCCCGACGCTCGTCGAGGCCCTCGGTCTGCTGGCGGAAGCGGAGGGAGACCGGGTACCGGCCTTCGCCGGAGGTGCATAGGGAAGGTGGATCTCATGTCGTGCCGCTCAACGGCCGTTCGAGCCGTTCTCAGCGCGTTGCTACTGATCTGGAGCGGACGCGGCGTCGCGGCCCAGGCGTCGGACGCGGAGTCCGAGACGAACGGAGCCGCGGACGCCCAGGCGACGTTCCCCGAGGGCGTCGACGCGATCGACCGCATCGTCGCGATCGTGGGGGACACCGCGGTCCTCGAGTCTGAGCTCCGCGTGACCATGTTCCAGCTCGAGGCGCGCGGCGCCCGGATCCCGCCCGAGGGGTCGCCCGAGTGGAATCGTTTCGCGCGTCAGGTCCTGGTCGCGGAGATCGACCGACTCATCATGCTCCAGCAGGCGAAGCGCGCGGGGCTTACCCCGGACCCCAACGCAGCGGATCGGGGCGTAGAGACCGAGTTCCAGCGCGCACGCGCGCAGTTCGCCACGGAGGACGAGATGGTGCGGGCCGTGGAGACGGCCGGCATGAACATGCTCCAATACCGGCAGTTGCTCCGGCGAAACGTCGAGGCGGATCTCCTGTTCGAGGAGTACCGGTTCACGCTGCAGAGCCGCACCGACCTCCCCTCCGTGCTGATCACCGAGAGCGAGGTGGAGGAGTTCTTTCAAGAGAACGGTGGCGGCGAGCAGCAACGGCCGGCCTTGGTCTCGTTCAACCAGCTCGTGATCACGCCAGCGCCCAGCGGGGCCGCGCGCGACAGCGCGCTCGCGCGCGTGGTCCGTGCACGAACCGAGATCGAGGAGGGCGAAGAGTTCGAGATCGTCGCGCGTCGCTACTCGCAGGACGACGCGAACCGCGAGAGCGGCGGCGAGCTGGGCTGGAACACGCGCGACATCTTCGTGAAGGGGTTCGGCGACGCCGCATGGGGCGCCCGCCCGGGGAGCACGATCGGTCCGGTTCGGACGCGGTTCGGGCTACACCTGATCAAGATCGAGCGTCAGCGGGGCCCCGAGCGCTTCCTGCGACACATCCTGATCCGGCCGGAGATCTCCGATGACGACCTCGCCCTGGCGCGTGAGCTGGCGGCCGAGGTCGCGGACAGCCTGCGGGCGGGCGTGCCGCCCGAGCGCTTGATGCGGACGTACGCGGGTCAGATCGCGAACGAGGACGTTCGATTCGACGAGATCCCGGTCGACCAGCTCACGGGTCGGTTTCAAGGGGAGGCCGCGGCCGCGCTCGAGGTCCCGACGGCGGGGCAGATCTACGGCCCGTTGGAGATCCGACAGGGGGGACCGCTCGAGTATGCGTTGATCCACGTCCTCACGTATCGGCCCGCCGGCCCCCTCGAGCTCGACGACGTTCGCGATCAGATCCGGAGCAACATCCGCATCTCGAAGCAGCTCGATATCCTGTTGGGCGAGATTCGGGACAACACCTTCATCGATGTCAAGCTCGAGTCCGAGGCAGTCGACGGGAACGAGTAGCTGGAAGGGTCAGGTCTTCGAGCCGCGCAGGGCGCGGCGTACGCTGTGGGATGGTGAGCGGGAGGAAAGCCACGTGCCTCGAGTCGGGATCACACTCGGCGATCCAAGGGGAATCGGGCCGGAGGTCACGGCCGACGCGTTGGGCGAGGTCGACGGGTTCGAGCCCGTGCTGATCGGCCCCCGGGCGCTCGGCTCGGTCGAGCACGAGCTGAGTACGCGGGCCGAATGGAGCTCCGTCGGGGATTGGGACCGGGGTGGCGGTCCGCGTCTCGCGGGCGAGCTCTCGGCGCGCGCTATCGAGCGAGCGGTCGAAATGGCCACGACCGGCGAGGTTCAGGGGATCGTGACGGCGCCCATCAGCAAGGCGGCGCTCCACGCGGCCGGCTACGGGTACCCGGGCCACACCGAGTTCCTGCACGAGCTCACGGGTGTCGAGGACGTCACCATGATGATGGCGGCCGAGCGGACGCCGATCGGCGGGCCGTTGCGGCTCGCACTCGTCACGGCCCACATGCCGCTCCGAGCGGTGCCCGATGCGCTCACCCTCGATCTGGTCGTCGACAAGACGCGGGTCGCGATCGACGCGCTCCGCGGCTGGTGGGGGATCCCTCGACCTCGGGTGACGTTCGCCGGTCTCAACCCGCACGCGAGCGAAGGCGGGCTGTTCGGCGACGAAGAGGAGCGGGTGTTCCAGCCCGCGCTCGACGCGTTGGCCGCGGATGCGGATCTCGAGCTGCTCGGCGTGTTCCCCGGTGACACCGTCTTTCTGCAAGCCATCGAGGGCCGCGCCGATCTCGTGGTGACCCCGTATCACGATGTCGGGCTCGCCGTGCTCAAGACGCTGGCGCGGGACGAGGGCGTGAACGTGACCGCGGGTCTTCCCTTCCCGCGCACGTCCCCGGACCACGGGACCGCGATGGACATCGCCGGGACCGGGACGGCGGACCCGGGCGCCATGCGCGCGGCCATCGAGTTGTGCGTACGGTTCTGCAACGCGGGAGTGGCGGTGCCATGATCCGCTTTCGCGACGTCACCAAGCTCTATCCGCGCACCGGCGCGGCGCTCGAGGGGGTCACGTTCCACCTCAGGAAAGGGGAGTTCACCTTCCTCACCGGGCACTCCGGCGCGGGGAAATCGACGCTGCTCAAGCTGATCCACTTCCAGACCCGGCCGTCCGAAGGCGAGGTCCAGGTATCGCGGTACCACTCGGATCGAATCCGACGTAGAGACATCCCGGATCTGAGACGTCGCGTGGGGTTCGTGTTCCAGGACTTCAAGCTCCTCGAGCGACTCACGGCGGCCGAGAACGTCGCATTCGCGCTCGAGGTGATCGGAACGCCCCGACGCGACATCGAGCCCAAGGTGACGAAGCTGCTGAGCCAGGTCGGGCTCTCGGCGAAGGGCCGATCGCTCCCATCCGAGCTCTCGGGCGGCGAGCGTCAGCGGGTCGTGATCGCGCGGGCGCTGGCGACCGATCCGCTGATCCTGCTAGCGGACGAGCCCACGGGGAACCTCGATCCGCGGGCGGCGGACGGCGTGTTCGAGCTGTTTCGGACGCTCAACCGGCTCGGGATGGCGGTGGTCATGGCCACGCACGACGCGGAGCTCGTGCGACGGAACCCGACCATCCGCGTGCTCGAGCTCGAGAACGGGCGGCTCGTCTACGATTCGGCGGCGACCGCGTCCGCCGAGGCGGCCGCGGGCCCCCTGGCGTCGATGTCGGCCGCGTCGGCCGGCCCCGAGCCCTCGGGGCGGACACCGGCCGGTCCGGGTACACCCCGGCCCGCGCCGCCCACGAGTGGGAAGACGACGGATCCGCCCACAGCCCGCCCCGACGCGGATCCGATCGACGGGCGGTCGTCGACCGCCACCTCACCGGGAGAGATCGGGTGAAGCCGCTCCGAGACGCGCTCGCCGGGTTCCGACGCACGCCCTTGCTCGGTGGGCTCTCCATCTCCGCCATCGGGCTCAGCCTCGTGATCCTCGGGCTGTTCGGTCTGAGCGCGCACAACATCGGGACCGCGATCAGCGACGTGGAGCGTCGGGTCGAGGTCGTCGGGTACCTGCTCGAAGACGCGGGGACCGATCGCGTCGAGATCGCCCGGGTGGAGATGGCAGCCTACCCCGAAGTCGAAGACGTTCGAT
>JAKSCH010000498.1 GCA_022360695.1 Gemmatimonadota bacterium | reverse complement strand
TGGATGGCGTCAGCGATCACGAGGCGTGGTCGAAGGACATCGAGTCGTCGGGCGGGCACCCGGTCACGTACCCGCTGGTCGGAGACCCGAAGCTCGAGGTCGTCAAGCAGTACGACATGCTCCCGGCGGACGCGGGGGACACGTCGGAGGGCCGCACGCCGATGGACAACGCGACCGCGCGATCGGTGTTCGTGATCGGCCCGGACAAGAAGATCAAGGCGACGCTCACGTACCCGATGAGCACGGGGCGGAACTTCATGGAGATCCTTCGGCTGCTGGATTCGTGTCAGCTTACGGCCGAGCAGCAGCTCGCGACGCCGGCGAACTGGCAGCAAGGCGACGACGTGATCATCGCGCCGTCGGTTTCGGATGACGAAGCGCGGGAACGTTTTCCGGACGGGTGGGAGCAGCCGCTCCCGTACATCCGGCTCGTACGTCAACCGAGCGAGAGCTAGCCGACCGGCCGACCGACCCTTGTCCACCGAGTTTCGTCGCCGCACCCTCCTCGTTCGCCCGCACCCGTAGACCGAACCTCGAGGCTCCGCCATGCCAAGCCGCGTCGTCCGACCCCTCGCTCGACGTCTCTCCGTCGGCCTCGTCGCCGTCCTGGCGTTCTCGTTCGCCGCGCAGGCACAGACCGCTCCCGAACCCTCGACGTACGAAGCCCTCCGGTGGCGAAACATCGGCCCGGAGGGGAACCGGTTCAGCGCCGCGGCCGGGATCCCGGGCGACCCTCACACCTACTACGTCGGGGCCGCCTCGGGCGGGATCTACAAGACGACCGACGGCGGCGTGAACTGGGATGCCATCTTCGACGGCCAGCCCGTCCATTCCATCGGCGCGATGGCGGTCTCGTCGAGCGACCCCAACGTCGTGTGGGTCGGCACCGGAGAAGGGAAGATCCGTAGCCACGTCTCGGTCGGGCAGGGCGTCTACAAGTCGGTCGACGCCGGCGAGACGTGGACGCTGACGGGGCTCGAGCAGACGGGTCGCGTACCCCGACTCGTCATCCACCCGAACGACCCGAACACCGTGTACATCTGCGCGCTGGGTCATGCCTACGGGCCGCAGCCCGAGCGCGGCGTGTATCGGACGACCGATGGCGGCGAGACCTGGGAGCAGGTGCTCTTCATCGACGAGGACACCGGCTGCTCGGATCTCGCCATGCACCCGACGAACCCGCGCGTGCTCTTCGCCGGGACGTGGCAGCTCGAGATCCACACGTGGGGTCGGACGAGCGGCGGCCCGGGCGGTGGGCTCCACGTGTCGCGCGATGGCGGGGACACGTGGACAAAGCTCAACGGCCCGGACAACGAGATCGGCTTGCCGAAGAAGCCGGTCGGCAAGGTGGCCGTCGCGATCGCGCCGTCGAATCCCCAGCGCGTCTACGCGATGCTCGAGACGGGCGACGGGATCCCCTGGGAGGGGCAGGAGACCGAGGACGGACAGCTGTGGCGCTCCGAGAACGGGGGGCGGACCTGGACGCTGATCACGCGGAACCGGAACGCGATGGGCCGACCCCATTACTACTCGCGGGTCGTGGTCGCTCCCGATGACCCGGACGAGGCGTACTTCCTGACCGCGTCGTTCACCGTCTCCACCGACGGCGGGCGCACGCTCGACGTGGCGCCGCGCGTCCCGACCGCCGCCAGCCTACGACCCGGCGCGCCCGGGTCCCCGTGGGAAGGGGCCGTCCGGCAGGCACCCGGCGGAGATCACCACGACATGTGGATCGACCCGACCGACCCGGACCGGATGATCGTCGCGCACGACCAGGGGCTCTCGATCTCGATCAACCGCGGGAAGACGTGGTATCGACAGCGTTTGACGAACGCGCAGATGTATCACGTAACCGTCGACAACGCGGTGCCTTACAACGTTCTCGGTAACAAACAAGATGAACCGACGTATCGCGGTCCGAGCAACAGCCGGATCATGGGCAGCCGCGGGATCGCCGGGATCCCGCGCGGCATGTGGCACCACGTGGGCGGCGG
>JAKSCH010000060.1 GCA_022360695.1 Gemmatimonadota bacterium | reverse complement strand
GGTCTGACTCGTCATCTCATCGAACTTCTTCGGATCCCAGATCTCGATGTGGTTGATGGCGCCAACGACGAGCGCCTCCGTCCCCAGCGATACGGCCTTACGCATCTTCTCCGGAATCAGAATCCGACCCTGCTTGTCCGGCACGACCTCGGTCGCGGCAGCCGTAACTCCGAGCACCTTGTTTCGGAGACTCGGCTGACGCTCGGACATCTCACGCAGCTTGGCCTGGACATCGGCCCACGCCTCGTCCGGATAGAGAGACAACGCATCGGGTTGCGTCTTGATGAGGACGAAGGACTCCCCTTCCCGACCCCGCCGAAACGGCGCCGGTAGGCTCACTCGACCCTTGGAGTCGAGCTGGTGCAGGTAGCTCCCCAAAAACCCTGGCACGCTCAGCCTTTGTCATGATCTAGGGTGTCCCTCCCAGAACGACCCGATTCCACCCACCACGTCCACACTATCATCCCATTTTATGGGTGTCAATCCCATTTTTCCCCACCGCGCGACGCGAGAAAAGGGGACCCGGTGCCGCGCACCGAGCCCCCGTCGCTCGAGAAGGCTAGCGTCTCATGGCGTCGGCTAGCGCTCGCAGGACTTCTTGATGATCTGCTCCTGCCGATACAGCTGGACGTCCACCGCGTCGCGAATCTGTCCCTGGCTGCCCGTCTCGTAGTCGCCGGCCTGCGCCAGGTGGCCACCCACGTTCTGGAACGCCGAGAGCGCTGCCTGCGCGGGGCCGCACGCCTCCGCTTCTGCGTTGCCGTCGTCGAGCGCGGTGCCTCGCTGGAAGTAGCCGTAGGCCGCGAAGAAGTGGATCCGGCTCGACACGTCCGGCGCATCGGCGAACTCGGCCGCCACGTTGAACATGTCGATGGCCTGTTGGTACCGACCTGCGGTGAAGTGGTCGTTGTATCCCTGACCGAACAAGGCGTCGGCGATCTGATTGGCGTCCGCGCCGTTCGTCACGGCGGCTCTGAAGTCGGCGACGGCGCCATCGGTGTCACCTGCCTTGAGCTTGTACTGCGCGAGCCGCTGGTAGCCGTTCGGGATCGCCGTGTCATATCCGATCGCCTGCTGAAACTCGGTCGCGGCCTCCTGCGGAAGCTCCATCCGGTCGTAGATCTGCGCGCGCGCGGAGTGCACCTGACCGAGCAACTGCTCCCTCGAGGCCCCCGGCGCTCCATCCTCCTCGCCGCCGCCGTTCGTGCCGCCTGAGGAGTTCTGGATCATCGAGAGGGCGCGCTCGGAGAAGGCAAGCGCCTCCTCGTACTCCTCGTTGAGCATGTAGGCATTCGTCGTGTTCGCGAGCGTCGTGGGGCTGACCTCGTCGCCTTGGATCTCGATCAGTCTCTCGAGCGCGACGACCGCCGTCCGCAGCGCATCCGCGTCGGTGACCTGTCCGTCCGACTGTCCCGCCTGGAGCGCGATCCCACCCAGGTACTCGAGGAGCTGGACGTTGTCGGGAGCGCGCTCCACGCCGTCCTGGAGGATCGACATCGCTTCGGCGTGGCCGCCTGCGTTCGCGAGCTCGTACGCGATCCGGAGCCGGACATCGACGTCGTCGGGCTGGAAGTTCAGGTACTGACGGTAGTAGTCGAGCGACCGGTCGCCGTCGCCGAGCTGCGCGTAGACGAACGCGATCGACTGGAGCGCCTCGGTGTTCGAGGGATCGTTGTCGACGACGCGCTGGAGGTCCTCCGCCGCCGTGCCCCAGGACTCGGACATCATGTGCGCGCGGCCCCGCAGATAGTAGGCGCGGTCCGCCTCGGGGTTGAGCTCGATGGCGTTCGTGCAGTTCGTGACCGCGTCCGCGGCCTGCTCCGAGGCCAGGTAGTCGGCGCAGAAGGCGACCGCTCGCGCGTACTCGACCGCTCCCTCGAGCTGGGTCATGATCTCCTGAGCCGCTTCCTCGTGGCTGTCGTCGTCGGGGACGTTGAACCCGACCATCGGCAGCTCGTCACCGGATCGCGGCTCGATGAAGTCCACGTCGACGGCCACGCCCGCGCCGCCGTTCGACGCCGTTCCGACCATGACCACGTTCGCGTTCATCTGCGTGGCGAGCTGCCGCCACTCGATGTTCGACATCGCGCGCTTGTCGAGGTCGTACTGGTCGATCAGATCTTCGACGGCGTCTTCGTCGATCGCAGAATAGCCCGGGAACTGCTCGAGGGCCTCCATCACCTCCTCGGCGATCCGTTCGCCGAACCGTCGGTCGACCGGCTCCGTGACCTGGACGGGTGCCACGAGGATCGTGAGATCCTGGGCCGCCGTCGCGATCGGCGTCAGAGGCAAGAGTGAAATCGCGACGCAGAGGGACGCCGCCAGCGAAAGAAGGGAGCGTGAGCTTCTCATTGATGACCTCGGATCGTTTCGTACGATCTGGGACCTCGCGCGCACCGGCGCCGGACCCCGCCCAACAAACCCACGGCATCGACACGGCGGTACCGGGGGATCTCGTTCAATAAACGCGTCTCGCTGCCTGCCCGAGCCGCGGAGATGTCTGCATGCGCCCTATGTGTCGCTTCTGCCAGTACTTCCCACACCCGATCCCGACCCGGGGACGTGGCTGCGTACCGTCCACATACACGAAGAACCCCGCAGGGGGTCCGCGCCACCACCCACCCCAATCCGCATAATCTAAACGTCGCGCGACAAGATGCCACTTCCTTCACCGAGTCCTTACCAAAACCATTTTCGTCGGCCTTGGGGGGTCGGTGCGGCCACGACGAGCGGCGGGACGGATGCCACGTCGCGATCGGACAGGATCCGCCGCGGGTTCTCGCTCAGCAACCGCTCGATGGCCGTTCCGCGAGCCGCGGGGTCGGCTTCGGGCCCCTCCGCCATTCGACCCAACAGCTCCACGACCGCCCCGAAGTCGGGCTCGCCGCGCGAGTGGTAGTCACTCGCCAGGCACGAAACCCAACCGCGTCCCAAGAGCTCGAGCGCGACGCGCTGCGCTTCGGTTCCGTACCCGCCGATGAGCGAGCGAGCGTTCACCTGGAGCACGACGCCGTCCGCGCGCCACTGCTCGACCCGATCCAGCGCGCCGCTCAAGCCCCGATATCGCTCCGGGTGGGCGAGCACGGGCTTCCAGCCCGCCTCCGAGACCGCGAGAAGCTGGTTGCCTGCGAACGGCGGGAGCTGGAACGCCGCGAACTCGACGAGCACGTACGACGTGTCCGCCAGCCGCAGCCGGGCATCGGAGAGATCGATCGTCGGCGAGTCCAGCTTGAACTCGCACCCGCGCTCGATCTCGATCGGAAGACCCGCCTCTTCGACGGCGCCGCGCAGGTCGTCCCAGGCGGCATCGAATCGCCACAACCGCTCGGCCTCGCGCGTGGAACGCTCGAGCAGCGAGGCGCGGAAATGAGGCGTCGCGACCACGCGCTCGACGCCGTCCGCGATGAGCCGTCGGAGCGCCTCGAGCGCCTCGTCGAGATCCCGCGCTCCGTCGTCGACGCCGGGGAGGACGTGCGAGTGGATGTCCGTGATCGCGAGCGCCGCGGGCGGACCGCTCATGAGGCGCCCGGACCGAGCTCGTCGGCACCGCCTTCCACGAGGTGGGGCGCGAGCGCGCGGATCAGGAACGCGTACTCGAACGCCTTGTCCCGGAACCCTTCGAAACGGTCGGAGGGTCCGAGGTGGCCGACACCCATGTCGGTTCTCAGCAGAAGCGACCGGTCATCGGTACGCCGCTCTCGCAACCGCGCGACCCACCGCGCCGGTTCCCAGAACTGGACGCGAGGATCGTTCAGCCCCGCGGTCACGAGCATGTGTGGATAGTCCGTTTCCTTCACGTTGTCGAACGGCGAATACGATCGGATGTAATCGTAGTATTCGGGTTGTCTCGGGTCGCCCCACTCTTCGTACTCGATGACGGTGAGCGGGATCGATGGATCGAGCATGGTCGCGAGCACGTCGACGAACGGGACGCCGGCGATCACGGCCCGGAACAGGTCCGGCCGCATGTTCGTCACGGCCCCCATCAACAGCCCACCCGCGCTTCGTCCCTGGATCCCGAGTCGGTCGGCGGACGTGTATCGGCGATCGACCAAGCACTCGGCGCATTGGATGAAGTCGCTGAACGTGCGCCGCTTGGACAGCATCTTCCCCTGCTCGTGCCATGTTTCACCCATCTCTCCGCCTCCGCGGACGTGCGCGATGGCGTAGACGAACCCGCGATCGAGCAGCGGTACGATGTGACGCGCGAACGCGGGCTCGGAGCTGATCCCATAGGACCCGTAGCCCACCAGGAGACACGGGTTCGAGCCGTCGAGCTCCACGTGCGCCGATCGGGCGATGGAGACGGGGATACGGGCCCCGTCGTCCGCTTCGGCCCAGATCCGCTCGGTCCGGTAGGCACGGGATCGAAAGCCCGGTGCCGGCTCTTCCTTTCGACGCGTGACGTCCCCCGAGCGGGGGTCCACGTCGCACACGATCGGCGGCTGCGTCAGCGAGGACATGACGAAGCGGAACGTACGCGCATGGAAGTCCGGGTTCTCTCCGACCTCGGTCGCGGCCACGTCCAAGTCGATGCGGACGCGGCTTCCCGGCGCCGTACGGTCTCGCCAGATCTCGAAGTGACGCCCCCCGTTCTCGCGCTCGACCATCACCCAAAAATCCTCGAACGCCTCCACCGATTCGAGCGTGACGGCATCCCGCCCCGGAATCAGCTCGACCCACTCGGCGGGGTCCGCGACCGACGTTCCCGCGGCCTCCGCGCGGAGCAGTCGGAAGTTGGGCGCTCGATCGTTCGTCCGGACGAGGAGGGCGTCTCCGGCGTCGTAGGCGTCGAGCTCGACCCCGGCCACGCGAGGAGCGAGGGCGCGGGGCGGCCGCTCGGGATCCGCGGCATCGACGACGTGAACGGATCGGGTGACGGCGCTGGAGGACTCTATGAAGATGAAGCGGCGGCTGCGGCTCTTTCGGAGGCCGACGTGAAACGCCTCTTCGTCCTCCTGGAACACGAGCGCGTCCTCGGAAGGGTCGAGACCGATCTGGTGACGATACACGCGATACGCTCGCTTCTGCGCGTCGCGCGTCACGTACAAGATCGTCCGACCGTCTTCGGCCCATGCGAGATCTTCGGCGGCGCGCTCGAGTCGTTCCGGGAGCCACGTGTCGCTGTCGATCTCCTTGATCGCGATGACGTACTCCTCATCGCCGGTGGTGTCGTACGCGAACGCTACGTAGCGGTGGTCCGGGCTGACGGCGTGTCGTCCGACCCGACAGAACTCGTGCGGCTCCGCGAGCTCGTTCTCATCGAGGTAGACCTGTTCGGGGCCGTCCGGTGCATCCTTGGCGCGGGCCCAGATCCGGTACGGCTTTCCGTCCTCCGTCCGGTGGTAGTAGAAGTACTCGTCGAGGCGCGCCGGAACGGATCGATCGGCCTCCTGGATCAGCGACCGGATGTGGTTGTAGAGGGAGGTCTCCAGCTCGCTCAGGTCTGCGGTCTCGTGCTCGGTCCGTTCGTTCTCTCGTCGAAGGAACTCGAGTACCCGAGGGTCGTCGCGCCGACGCATCCAGGAGAGGTCGTCGGTCGGGTGGTCGGTCACCCGGCGGGGCCCTCGGCGAGCTTTTCTTGGACGCAGCCGGTGAACCGACCGAACACGACATCCGCCACGGCTTGGATCACGCCCCCGCGCCCGAACGACGCCAGCTTTCCGGTGAGGCTCACGTTTTGAGACACCCACACGTGGGTGCCGCCCTCATCCCCCGGCGTCAGATCGCTCGTCATCGTCATCCGCACGTTCCCCGTCCCCTTCTCGTCCTTGCCCTGACCCACCATCACGACGCGGTGTCGCTCGGCATCGAGCTCTTCGAAGGTGATGGTTCCCCGAAACACCGTACCGATCGGCCCCAGCTTCATCCCGATCTCACCTTCGAACGTCCGTTCATCCAGTGCCCCCAGCAACGTGGCGCCCGGAAGACACTGGACGATACAGGCGGGATCGGTGAGGAAGCCCCAGACCTTCTCGGGCGACTGCGGGACGTCGAACGTCTTCTCGATCTCTATCGCCATCAACAGTCCCTTCGGGGTCTAACGCGTATATTGCGCGACCCGCGGTCGGTCGTGGGGTCGGATCGAGCGGAAGCTGAGACCGACGGAAGAACGTCGCAACCGGCCGTTCCGCCCTGGGGGGAGCTGGTACATGCGAGCCGATATACAGCGAGTTCGAGATGGCTTGGGGACCGCGGGTTACGTGGCGGACCGACCGATCGCCACGACCGTCCACCTGGCGCTCGCGCTCGAGAAGCCGGTCTTGATCGAGGGGGCCGCGGGGGTCGGCAAGACCGAGATCGCGAAGGCGCTGTCCCGGTGGCTCGATGCGGAGCTCGTGAGGCTCCAGTGCTACGAGGGCCTCGACCTCGCGACCGCGGCCTACGAGTGGAACTACCAGCGTCAGCTCCTCCACATCCGCGCGCGAGGAGAGGGCGGCGATCGAAGCGCGCTCGAGGAAGAGATCTTCGGCGAAGCGTTCCTGCTCGAGCGACCGTTGCTCCGCGCGGTCCGGGCAGAAGAACGCGTGGTCCTGTTGATCGACGAGATCGATCGCGCGGATGAGGAGTTCGAGGCCTTCCTGCTCGAGCTGTTGTCCGACTTCCAGCTCTCGATCCCCGAGCTCGGAACCATCCCGGCGCGCCAGCGGCCGATCGTCGTGCTCACGTCGAACGGCACCCGTGAGCTGTCCGACGCGCTGCGGCGCCGCTGCCTGTACCTGTGGATCGACTACCCCGACCTCGACAAGGAGATCGAGATCCTCGAGCGACGTGCGTCGGGCCCGGGGGGCGAACGAGCGATGGATACGGTGCGACTCGTTCAGCGTCTGCGGAACGAGCGATTGTCCAAGCGCCCCGGGGTCGCGGAGACCATCGACTTCGCCGCCGCGCTCGACGCGCTGGGCATAGAGGGGCCTCTCACGGCCGAGATCGCGCGAGACGCGCTCGGAGCGCTGCTCAAGGATCCGCAGGACCTGGTGACCATGACGACCGAACGGCTCCACGAGCTCCTCGCGTCGAGCCCGGACGCCCCGACCGACTGACCGTCCGGCATGACCGAGTCGACCCGGTCGGAACCCGCGCTGTCGGTCGAGCGGCTCGCCGAGCTCGGGGCCCGATTGCGCGCCGAAGGCGTCGGGTGTGCGCTCACGGAGTCCACGGCGGCGGTCGCTGCCGCCACGCGCCTCGACCCGAGCGATCCCGACGACGCCCGGCTCGGTCTTCGCTCGGTCTTCTGCGCGACCCGCGCGGAGCTCGAGATCTTCGAGCGTTGTTTCCGGAGCTGGTGGGACGATGATCCGGAGCGCCCCCCGCAGTCGACGGTGCGCGCGGAGGTTCCGGCCCCACACGCGACGGGCGAGCGGGCGCGCCGAGCCGACCGTGCGACGCCCGTCGAGCCCGACTCGGTCGGATCCGAGGCACCACGACAGGATGTGATCGGGGCCGCCTACAGCCCCCTCGATCGGCTCGCGCGGCGATCGTTCGGATCGATCGCGGAAGAAGAGCTCCGCGAGTTCGACGCTTGGCTCGACCGCCTGATCGTTCGTCTGTCGGCGCGACGAAGCCGCAGGTTGAGACGCGGCGGTCGTCGGGGGGTCGTCGACGTGCGCCGCACGCTGAGAAGCGCGGCTCGGCACGACGGCGAGTTGATTCGGCTGGCGCGTCGTCGACGTCGGCTCGATCCACCCCGGCTCGTCGTGCTCTGCGATGTGTCCGGCTCGATGGAACGATACAGCCGGTTCCTGCTTCGCTTTCTGCTGGGCTGCGGTCGCGCGGCGCACATCCAGACCTTCGCGTTCAGCACGCGACTCACCCACCTCACGCCGTGGCTCGCCGCGACCGAGCTCGATCCGGCGCTGGCCGAGCTGCGCGCCCGTGGGTGGTCGAGCGGGACGCGGATCGGCGAATGTCTCGAGACCTTCGTCGAGCGCCACGGTCGTCGCATGCTCGGTCAGCGGACGCTCGTGCTCATCCTCTCCGACGGGCTCGATCAGGGGGAGGTCGAGCCGCTCGAACGATCGATGCGGCGGATCCAGCGCGGGGCACGCAAAGTGATTTGGCTGAACCCGTTGCTCGAAAGCTCTCGGTACGCGCCGGAGGCGCGGGGGATGCGCGCGGCCCTCCCCTACGTCGACCACTTCCATTCCGGACACAGTCTGGACGCGCTACGAGACCTGCCCGGGCTGCTGCGACTCTAGTGTGGGGAATGCTGGAACGGAGAGACCGATCGGAGCGGCGGCAACCCGGGACCTCTCATCCGGTCCCGGGCGCAGGGCATTGTCAGCTCGCATCCCGGCGCGTCGGTCTCGATCGGGCACGACCGGCCTCCGCGCCGCCGCTCCTCGGTTCGCGGCAACGTGCTGCGCGTCGGGGCCCCTACGTGCTACGCGCCCCGACGGTACGACAGATCAGACGCGGACGCGGTCCTTCAGACCTTTGCCGGCCTTGAACGTCGGGACGGTCATGGCAGGAATCTGAATCGCATCGCCCGTCTGGGGGTTCCGGCCCATTCGCGCCTTGCGGCGACGCGTACCCCATGTGCCGAAACCGGTCACCGTGAAATCGCGGCCCGCGTCGAGCTCGATCGCGATGATCCCCTGACCTGGATCCGTCGAGAAGATGCAGTCGATCACGTCGCGCGCCTTCGCTTTGCTCAGGTCCGTCTTCTTGGCGAGCTTCGCCGCGAAATCGTCCTTGGTCATCCTTGATCCTCCCTTGAAGATGAGACCCCACAACCGGTGCGAGCGCTGCAAACATTCGAACGGGGGGAGCCGATGGCAAGCCCCGAATCGGCCGTTTCTTCAACAACCACGCGGGCTTCCGGGGTCTTCACCTCTCGCGGAACAGGCCGGAAACCGCGTAACCCGTTAAAAATCATATGGTTACGGACATGGATGGCGCCGCGAGGCCGGGTGCCGCAGCCGACGCGGCTGGGCGCCCGATTCCGCCGTCGGCCCCATCTGGCGCGGGTTTTCGGGGGTTCGGCTTTGGGGCTAGTGAGCGTCGGCGCCGAAGATGACCCGCTTCATGTTCACGCCGACGAGCTTGAACACGATCTGTCCGTAGCGACCCAGGAACATCGTCGGAATCGCGACCGGGAGGATCACGCGACCGAGCGGGCCCATGAAGCCACCGAGCGCGAGCCGCAGCACCCAGAAGAGCAGGAGATACACGACGAAGCAGAGGAGCAGGCCGAGCAGCTGCTGGCCGCCGGAGCCGTTCTCGGCGTCATACATCCCGCCGAAGAAGACCGACGCGATCACCCAATACAAGCTGATCGGGATGAGCCACTCGACCATGAATCCTCCAATGGGTAGCTGGGGGTGCGTTCCGCGCGGTGGCAATCTAGACGGGACGCCGCGCCCCCCGAAAGGTCCGTCTGTCGGACGCGGAAGGCGACGCATTAGGTTCTCCAGCCTCGGTCCCCCCCTCCCTCGGAACCCGGACGCGCGCGAGGCTCGATGAAAGCTCCTTCGCTGACGCTCGGCATCGAAGAAGAGTATCAGGTCGTGGACCCGGAGACGGGGGAGCTCACCTCGTTCATCACCGAGATCCTCGACGCGGACTCCGATGCTCCCCCGGAGATTCAGCCGGAGCTCCACCAGGCGTGTGTCGAGACGGCCAGCAGAGTCTGCGAGACCATCCAGGACGCGCGCGACGAGGTGCTCCGAATGCGCCGTCTGGTGAACTCCGCCGTCTCCGAGAAAGGCCTTCGGATCGTCGCGGCGGGCACCCACCCATTCTCGACGTGGACCGAGCAGGAGATCACTCCGCTCGAGCGGTACATCGGGCTGCG